>NYWX01000057.1 GCA_002685275.1 Gammaproteobacteria bacterium | reverse complement strand
GCATCTGTTGAATACATAATGCGCGATGTTGAATGGGGTTGGTTAATTCGTTATATGCATTCAACTGGTGCGTCATTCTTTTTTATCGTCGTGTACTTACATATGTTTCGAGCGATGCTCTATGGTTCTTACAAAAAACCACGTGAGTTAATTTGGATAATAGGAATGCTTATTTTTTTAGTTCTTATGGCTGAGGCATTTGCAGGTTATTTATTGCCTTGGGGGCAAATGTCTTATTGGGGAGCTCAAGTAATTATTTCATTATTTGGTGCAATCCCCTGGATAGGGGATGCAATCGTTGAAATAATCCGTGGCGATTACATGATATCTGATATCACTTTAAATCGATTCTTTGCCCTTCATGTAATTGTCTTACCCCTCGCTCTCATTGGACTCATATTTGTTCACATAGTGGCATTGCATGAAGTTGGATCAAATAATCCAGATGGCATCGAAATTAAGAATTATAAAGATGCTGATGGTGTTCCATTAGATGGTGTGGCTTTCCACCCATTCCACACAAGTAAAGATTTAGTTGCAATCATTATTTTTCTAATTATATTTTGTTGTGTTGTGTTTTTTGCCCCAGAAATGGGAGGTTATTTTTTAGAGCATGCAAATTTTGAACCTGCAAATTTAAGTGCCACACCAGAACACATTGCGCCTGTCTGGTATTTTACTCCTTTTTATGCAATTTTAAGGGCAGTTCCAGACAAGCTTCTTGGTTTTATTTTCTTTGGTTTGTCAGTCATATTACCTCTATTTTTGCCTTGGCTTGATAGATCGCGTGTTAAATCTATCCGTTATCGTGGCTGGATATCTAAGTTTGCACTTGGTACTTTTGTAATATCCTTTTTAGCGCTAGGCTGGCTGGGAACAATGCCAGCTGATCCTGTATATGTAGTTGCCGCAAGAATATTTTCTGTAATCTATTTCGCTTTCTTTTTATTGATGCCTTACTACACGACAATAGATAAAACGAAACCTGTTCCAGAGAGGGTTTCTTATCATGGCTAGACCTAAGGTCATCAATAGCCTTTTGATTGCAACTTTATACTTGTTTTCAGTTCCGGGTCTAGCCGCTAGCAGTGGCGTTGAGCTAGAGTCGGCAGATATTGACTCAAATAGCATAAGCTCACTACAGCGCGGTGCTGCTAATTTCATGAACTATTGTTCTGGATGTCATTCAGCAAAATACGTGCGCTATCAGACAATCGGTAAAGATCTTGATCTATCAGAAGATATACTGAAAGAAAATTTGATGTTTAATGCTCAAAATATCTTTGACACAATTCAAACATCGATGTCGAATGAGGATGCAGCACTATGGTATGGAACAGCTCCTCCTGATTTATCTCTCATGGCTCGCGCTAAAGGCGTAGATTATATTTTTAATTTTCTTAAAGGTTTTTACGTTGATAGCGAGAGCCCAACTGGTGTCGATAATATAGTTTTACCAGGAACCAGTATGCCGCACGTTTTATGGGAATTGCAGGGACATCAATCTGCAAATTTTGAGAGCCATAAAAATATTGATGGATCAGAAACTATTTCATTTAGTGAATTTAAACAAATATCGCCTGGAATAATGGATTCTGAAGATTATGAAGAATTTGTGCGTGACACAGTTAATTTTCTTTCTTACATCTCAGAGCCAGTTCGCGGATTTCGAATAACATTAGGTAAGTGGGTAATCGCATACCTTATCTTCTTCTTAATTCTTGCCAGAATGCTGAAGAAACAAATATGGAGGGATGTTAAATAATGAGAGTAATACCTAATCGTAGATCAATAATGACATTATTTTCACGGCCTACAGATATTCACAGTCACCGAACAAGACTGGTGTTATCTGAAAAGAATATAAATATCAAAATTTCAAATATTCCGGGTCCCAATTTACCTGAAGATCTTATGGATTTAAATCCTTATCATAGTGTACCAACTCTTGTAGATCGTGATTTAACACTTTATGACTCACGTGTGATTATTGAATATTTAGACGAGCGCTTTCCTCACCCACCACTTATGCCTGTTGATCCAGTCACACGCGCCCAATTCCGTTTGGTACTTTTTCGTATTGAGACAGATTGGTACTCTATTGCTGAGCAAGTAGAAACTAGCCCTGACGGAAAATTAGGAACTAAGGCAAGAAAAATGTTGCGTGAAAGCATTTTGCAAAGCACCGAATTATTTGGCGCGCGTCCACATTTCTTAAGTGAAGATTTTTCTTTGGTTGATTGTACAATTGCACCTTTATTATGGCGCTTGCCAATATATGGCATCGATTTAGGTAAGGATGCTGAACCAATAACAGATTATATGGATCGTATTTTCGAGCGTCCATCTTTTAAGGAAAGTATGACTGAACTAGAGGAAGAGATGCGTCTTTAATTTTTTATTTTATTTGTAATCTTCAGCATATAAATTAAGGTATAAATTAAAAAATTTAATACCAGTAAGAATCTAAAAAATTGCTAACAAAAAAAATTTCAAAAAGACTGAGTTTGACTCGAGCTATGTAAGAATGGTCAGGGTGAATTTTTCACAAGACGCTAAGGAAAATCAAAATAACTTATTTCTGGCAGAGAATCCTGAATTAGAGATAAAAGAAATTAAACCTCACGGTCATCTAAAATTATAAAAATAAAGCTAAAAATTTTTAAATTATAGAGCAGTGTAATTGGTTTTTTTACTTAAAAGCTTTTGAAAGTTTTACATCTATGAGATCGCATAGACAATGTATTATAACTATATGTACCTCTTGAATTCTTGCTGTCCTATCTGCTGAGACTCTTATTTCGATATCACTCTCTTCAATTAATTTAGCTACATGACCGCCATCTTTGCCAGTCAGCATTATTACTTTCATATTACGATCATGGGCTGCATGTATTGCTTGAATTATATTTTTTGAATTACCTGAGGTTGAAATACCTAGTAAAATATCTTGTTTTTTTCCTAATGCATATATCTGATTTGAAAATATTCTATCAAATCCAAAATCATTTGCCACTGACGTTACTGTTGAGCTATCAGCTGCTAATGTTAAAGCTGGCAGACCAGAACGCTCCATCTCAAAACGATTAAGAAGCTCAGAAGAAAAGTGCTGCGCATCTGCAGCCGATCCACCATTGCCACAGCTCATAATTTTACCACCATTTAAGATAGAATCGCTCATAACTGATCCTGCAAAGGCAATTTTTTCAGCTAAATCCTCTATCACCATTAACTTAGTTTCAATGCTTTCTTTAAAATGTTCACGAACTCTTCCAATTAGATTCATAAATTTTCCACTATTTAAAATTTTTTAATCGTTTAAAAATGTTTCTTTAATTGTTGAATTTATATCTTTGCTAAAACTAGAATTATCTTGAATTGGACCACCTATATCTTCCTGATTAGGTAAAGCAATAGTCTGACCACCCTGAAATTGAGCCCAGGCTAAACGACGATGAATGCGACCTTGCTGGTCCAGAAACAAACTACCTGTTGCACCATTCAATTCATTCATACCATTATTCTGATTTGCAAACAAAGCTGTAACTAAGTTGTATGCATCATAGCCCATTGCATGCAATCGACTAAGACGCTTTTCTTCAGGCCAATTCTTAGAGTAAATTTCAGGTAAATATCTAACCCATGGTTGTGGATCAATTAGCCAAGGTATGTCTGCAAACATAATACCGTTTAAATCTGCATTTGATCGACCATCAAGAGAATAAATAGATGAAGTTGAATATACTGGTATATCCCCAGAATAATGAAATTTGAGTTGCGACTTAAGCAATCGACCAGGCCCGGCTGCTGCAGCAAGAAAAATTATCTCTGCATCTTGACGTCTTCGCGGGTTGAATTGTAAATTATTTCCAATATTTTCACGTAAACGTTGATAACGATTTAAACTATTTGAAAGACCCATAAGATCTTCAATTTCATTTGAAAAATCTTGTTTTTCTAAAGGGTATATTTGATAATCTAATATTGATCCACCAAGATCTTCAAATTCAATTGTAAAGCTTTGCAAAACACGTCGACCCCAATCATTATCTGGAACTAACGCAACTGCTCGATTATATCCATCACCAAGCACACGCTTAGCGGTTGATAACACTTCATCTTCGGGGGCAAGTGCAAATTGATAAAAATTTGGCGGTGTAGGAATATCATTTAAAAGATAATTCAATGTTAATACTGGGATAGAAATTAAAGTGTTATTTATCAGTTCATTAACATTTTTTTTCAGTAGAGGCCCAACAATAAATTCAGCGCCATTCGATACCGCTTTCTGATAAGCCTTACTCGCATCTCCCTCAAAGTCAATGTTGTATATTTGAATGGATTGTTGATCATCTAATACTGATGCTGCAGCAAAATAAGCCCCGAAAAAACCATTTTTAATTGCTTCACCCGGTTTGCCAGTATGCCCACTGAGAGATAAAATTAGCGCTATTTTTTTTGGGTAAATAAGTAATTCGTCATCAAATATTTTTTTTTCATCGATAGCAGTAAGTGCAGGATGACTCGGGTTTGCAATTCGCCATCGAAATAAACCATTATTCCATCCAATACCTTGTTGTCCTGTAGATGCTGCAAGTAAGCCAAGATTCAACCAAGCACGCGTTTGTTCATCAATTTCACCGTCAAGAGCATTGCGCAATATTTTTGGATCGCTGTATAAAAGTCCTTTCCAGAGACGGTTGCGATTTGTTTTAATTTGATCCGGATCAGAGATCCATGCTTCGCGGAGCTCCATTAATTCGATTGCACGAGCCGGATTCTTTTTCTGAATCCATGCATCTGCTCGTAACATCTCGACGCGCAGTCTATCCCTTAATGGCAAAGTTTTTTCACTCATGGGGTTTAAAATTTCGAGTGCCTTTTCCGCATTGCCACGATATAGATTAAAGGCTGCTGAGTTTGTCTCAGAGATAAAGGTTAATGAACTGTTAGATAAAGGCTGTATATTAATATTTGCTTGTTCTGCTTTAGATAAATTTCCAGCATCCAACCATTGTTCAATAGCTAAAAGTACAAGACGTTCTTTCTTGGAACGATTTGCATCTTCGGCCAGACTAATATAAATGTTTGCTGCATCTTCATGACGGGCATTGTTTGCAAGTTCTAATGCACGATTTTCACCTGAACTTGATAGACGATTTATACCTGATGATTGACAAGCTCCGAGAAAAAACATAATCAGTAATATTGATAAAATATTAATTAATGTTATAGATCTTCTTGCAGGATGTTTTTGTTTATTCATCGGGTAGTTATTTCTCTAAATTTATCTCATCATAAGGTTCAAATTTAATGACGGGTACACTTTTCATTGTAGCAACGCCAATTGGTAATCTTGAAGATCTCTCACCTAGAGCACACAAGATGCTCTCCAAAGTTAGCTTTATTGCAGCTGAGGATACTAGGCGAACTCAAAGATTACTAACATATATTGGCCACAAGAAAAAAATTATATCATTGCATGACTTCAATGAAGAAAAAATTGTTAAAAAAGTAATTCAAAGACTTGAGCTAGGTGAGAATGTGGCAATGGTTTGCGATGCAGGAACTCCTTTAATCAATGATCCAGGATTCTTACTAGTTTGTGCAGCACACGAAAATCATATTCCTGTTTCTCCAATTCCAGGTTCAAATGCTGCTATTGCAGCGCTGTCTGTTGCGGGTATACCAGCGGATCGTTTTTGCTTTGAAGGCTTTGCACCATCAAAGCGAACAGCAAGAATAAAGTGGTTTGAAAAGCTTGTTAATGAAAGCCGCACAATAATAATTTATGAAGCGGTGCATCGAGTTGCCGAATGCCTGGAGGATATGGTTAATATTTTTGGCTCAGAAAGAAAGGCATTTATTGCTCGTGAATTAACAAAGATTTACGAGCAATGTGTAAATACTTCACTTGGAGAGCTTCATAGGCAAATTAGTGATGGCACTATTTTACAGAAAGGGGAGTTTGTAATTGTAGTTTCTGGATCAGCAAAAAAAAATGATCCTTTTTTTGAAGTTAATCACCTATTGGATGTTCTAAATAAATATTTATCTGCAAAAGATGCAGCAAAGATTGCGGCTGAAGTCTCTGGCTATAAGCGAAATATTTTATACAAGAGAATCTTAAAACTTAAGAATTAATTGCCTTTCATCAGGCTAAATCTAACTTGATTTTCAGATATTATAATAAAAAATAAATCACAATTAGTGTGAATTATTACAAATAATATTTTCAAAATGAAGTAGACTCGCCGCCGAGAAAGTTAGAGTTAGTTAGACAATCGCTATATTTTTTATAGAGGAAAGTCCGGGCTCCATCGGACAGGGTGCCAGGTAATGCCTGGGAGGCGCGAGCCTACGGAAAGTACCACAGAAAATATACCGCCTTTATAATCGTTAGATTGTATAGGTAAGGGTGAAAAGGTGTGGTAAGAGCACACCGCGCGACTGGTGACAGTTCGTGGCATGGTAAACCCCACCCGGAGCAAGACCAAATAGGGGGGTAAGCAAGCAAATTTTGCACCGTCAGTTCCGAGCGGACTCCCGGGTAGGTTGCTTGAGGTGATTGGTGACAATCATCCTAGATGAATGGTTGTCCAAGACAGAACCCGGCTTATTACTAACTCTGGCTTTCTCATTTTTATTTTTTTTATAAAAATCATGTAGATGCATTATTTTTTTATTCTCAATCAATCAACTGGAGCGCGCAATTTGCGCACATATCACTATATTTTTAATTGAAATAATAGATTACCGTGAATTTATGTTTTGTAGTAAGTTCGTATTTAAAAAGAATCTATAAATTATTGATTTATTTAGTACCGTCACTCTCTTTTTTATCCTTTTTAGATTATCACATTACCTCTAAGTAACTGTACAGCAACAATTAATTAGTGCTTGTTGTTGCACATAATAAAGGGCATCTCTATAGTGTTCAAATGTGGAAAAAAGTGGGAGTAAATGGGCTTAATGGCGTGGATATTACGCTATAAGGCTTATAACTTGTTCAAAGTGATATTTATTGAGTCTTATTTAATAAGCGGAGGAAGTCACAATGTTTGAATTAATGGATGCGCACAGCTCAACTGCAGTCATCAAGGTGATCGGTGTCGGTGGGGGTGGCGGTAATGCGGTAGCGCACATGGTTGAAACTGGTATTGAAGGTGTAGATTTTATTTGTGCAAATACAGATTCTCAAGCACTTCAAGGATCACAAGTTAGAACTTCATTGCAAATCGGTTGCAATATTACAAAAGGACTTGGTGCTGGAGCAGATCCTGATATCGGTCGTCAAGCAGCAATGGAAGATCGTGATCGAATTCTTGAAGTTATTGAGGGTGCGGACATGTTGTTTATTACGGCTGGCATGGGAGGAGGAACTGGAACAGGAGCTGCTCCAATTGTTGCGCAGGTTGCAAGGGAATTAGGTATTTTAACTGTAGCAATTGTTACAAAACCTTTTGATATGGAAGGTAATAAGCGAATGCAAATAGCTGAGCATGGAATTACAGAGCTTGGTAAATATGTCGATTCATTAATTACTATTCCTAATGAAAAGTTACTCGCGGTCCTAGGCGGCGAAACTACTTTGCTAGATGCATTTCGCTCGGCAAATGAAGTCCTTCAAGGCGCTGTCCAGGGAATCGCAGAATTGATAACCCGACCAGGCTTAATAAATGTTGATTTTGCTGATGTTCGAACAGTAATGTCTGAGATGGGCATGGCAATGATGGGTTCTGGTTCATCCTCTGGAGAAGATCGAGCTCGAGAAGCAGCTGAAGCTGCAGCTTCTAGTCCTTTACTGGAAGATATCAATTTGGCAGGAGCAAATGGTATTTTAGTAAATGTTACGGCTGGTACAGATTTATCAATTGGTGAGTTTCAAGAAGTTGGAAACACCGTGAAAGAATATACTTCACCAGATGCAACAGTTGTGATTGGAACGGTTATAGATCCTGAGATGAATGATCGAATTCGTGTAACAGTTGTAGCGACCGGCTTGGGTCAACAAACAGCTGCTTCCGAAGCGCCTATGCAGATTGTGCGACAAAAAAATACTAAGTCAGAACCTAATTATCAGACATTGGATAAACCTACAGTTCAACGTCAGCGTGCTGTGGGCGATAGACCAGAAGAGGGAGGTCTTCAAGAAGAGTTATTAGATATTCCAGCTTTTCTTCGTCGACAAGCTGATTAGACCTTATCAAGATGTTTAGAGGGGCTTCAAAAGTATCACTTGATGCAAAAGGGCGCATGGCAGTGCCTACTCGTTACCGCGAGCGTCTTTCAGCTCGTTGCGAGGGGCAGTTAATAGTCACAGTGGACAAAGATCATTGCCTTCTTTTATATCCATTACCAGATTGGGAAGAGCTCGAACGTAAATTAGTGCGATTACCGAGTATGAACAAAGTTGCACGCAGAATAGTGAGGATTATGGTCGGTTACGCAACTGAGGTAGATATTGATGGAAATGGCCGAATCCTCGTTTCAAGAGAGCTTAGGGAATTCGCTAGCCTAAATAGAAACGCAATTTTGATTGGCCAAGGAAATAAATTTGAATTGTGGGATGAACCTACTTGGAATGAAAAGCGTGATGCATGGCTAAGTGATGATGATGATAGTGGTATGCCCGCTGATCTTGAATTGATTTCATTTTAAAGGCTGATTTATTTATGAGCAGCAACGAGCATGTCCCGGTGCTGTTGGAACCAGTTCTCGAGGGACTGGATATAAAACAAGATGGTTGTTATATCGATGGAACTTTTGGTCGTGGTGGCCACAGTGGAGAGATACTTAAGCGGCTTAACTCTAATGGCCGGTTGATTGGAATAGATCGAGACCCAGATGCAATAGCTTCAGCTCCAAAAGTTTTGACTAACGATCCACGATTTGAATTGATCAGGGGCGAGAGTGGAAATCTTAAGAAGTATATCGAAGAAAGATGTTTGCAAGGTGAAATTGATGGTTTTCTATTTGACCTGGGAGTTTCTTCACCGCAACTGGATGAAGCCCATAGAGGATTCAGTTTTTTACGCGATGGGCCGCTAGATATGCGTATGGATCCTAGCTCCGGCATACCTGCAAGTGACTTCATTGCAAATATGGAAAAAAGAGAGTTGATAAATATATTCAAAAAATTTGGCGAAGAAACCCACGCTTCAAGAATTGCTCAAGCTATTTGTGATGCGCGTAAAATCTCACAAATAAAGACAACATTGCAACTTGCATCAATTATTAGCTCTGCAGTACCAGCCTCAACAAGAAATAAGAAAAAACATCCAGCAACAAAAGTCTTTCAAGCAATACGTATTGCCATTAATGGTGAGCTCAATCAATTAGAAATATTTTTATTGCAGTCAATGAATGCTTTGAAAAAAGGCGGACGTCTATGTGTAATAAGTTTTCATTCTCTAGAGGATCGAATAGTAAAGCGTTTTATGCGTGATATGTCACGTGAGTCAGAACAATATCGTGGAATGCCAGAAGTACCCGAGGAATTTAAACCAAAGCTTAAAACAGTAAAGACAGTAATTTCAGCATCAAATGTTGAAGTACTTAAAAACAGAAGATCTCGTAGCGCTCGTCTCAGAGTAGGGGTGAGAATCTGATGCAACCAGCGAGATCAATAAAAAATTTCCTATTAATATACTCTCTAATAGCTCTTTGTGCCTTTAGTTCAATGATTCTGATTTATTCAAAACATGAATCAAGGAAATTATTTATAGAGCTTGAGAGACTTACACATGAAACAGATAATTTAAACATTGAATGGGGTCAGTTGCAGATTGAGCAGAGCACTTGGGCGACGCATGCACGAATTGAACGAGTGGCAATTGATGACTTGTCTTTGATTCGACCAATTTCATCAGAAATTTACTTAATTGAACAACCATGACTCACGGGGCTGAAGTTAAACAAAAAAATGTTAACCGAATCACTAATAGGGTAATCCTAGTAATGGTTATCTTTTTATCAGCTAGTTTATTTTTATTAGTACGTGCAGTTCAATTACAGGTTCTAGATAAAGATTTTTTAAATCAACAGGCAGATACTCGCCACCTTCGTACGGAAGAGATATCAGCGCATCGCGGCAATATTCTTGATAGAAAAGGCGATCCACTCGCAATTAGTACGCCAGTTGATAGCATTTGGATTAACCCAAAAAAAATTACAAACTCTTTAGAGAAAATACCATTACTTGCCGAAGTTATTGATGTTGATTCTGAAATATTGATGCACCGAATCACACGTAATATGGATAAGGAATTTTTATATATTAAGAGGCATCTCAATCCTAGTGTTGCATCCCGTGTTATTACGCTTGATTTACCCGGCATCAATATTCAACGAGAATATCGTCGCTATTATCCTGCATCAGAGGTGACCGGGCATTTGGTTGGTTTTACTAATATTGATGATAAAGGTCAAGAGGGGATTGAACTAGCCATGAATCATTGGTTAGAAGGTGAGTCCGGTGCAAAGCGAATATTAAAAGACCGTTTAGGTAGATCTATAAAAAATGTTGAGAGCATTAGAACTCCACGTCATGGAAAGGATCTTAAATTAAGCATTGATCTTAGGTTGCAATATCTTTCATACCGCATATTAAAAACAGCAGTAAAAAAACATAATGCAAGCTCTGGTTCAATAGTTATTTTAAATGTTCGAACAGGAGAAGTTTTAGCCATGGCAAATCAGCCAACCTACAATCCAAATGATAGATCACAATTTTTGGCTGCACGATATAGAAATAGAGCTATTACTGATATTTTTGAACCAGGTTCTAGTATTAAACCTTTTATTGTTGCTGCAGCGTTGGAAAGCGAGCAATATCAACCAAATAGTGTAATTGACACATCTCCTGGTTTTATCACCGTCGGTACTAAAAAAATTGAAGATAATAAAAATCTTGGGCATATCAATTTAGCAACCATGCTTGCTCGATCAAGTAATGTTGGAGTTACCAAGTTAGCAATGACTCTTGAATCCGATCAACTTTGGAGAACAATGTCTCAATTTGGGTTAGGTGAAATGACAAGCAGTGGATTTCCCGGTGAATCCGCTGGAATGCTCACGCATTTTAGTAATTGGCGTCCAATCTCTCAGGCAACTATTGCATATGGCTATGGTATAGCTGTTACACCTCTTCAACTAGCTCAGGCTTATGCTGCAATTGGAAATAATGGAGTGTTACAGCCTATCTCATTACTTGCCATTGAAAAACCAATTCTAGGTGAACGGATAATATCTTTTGAAAATGCTCTTGCTTTGAGAGGTATGTTGGAAAAAGTAGTAAATCCTGGTGGAACCGGAATAAAAGCATCGGTAGATGGCTATAGGATTGCTGGCAAAACTGGAACGGCTTGGAAAGCTTCCAAAGGCGGGCATTCAAAAGATAAATATTTCTCAATATTTGCTGGATTAGCGCCGGCTAGTAACCCAGAGTTGGCTACAGTTGTAGTGATTGATGAACCAAGCGGTGATTTGTATTACGGTAGTGATGTTGCAGCCCCAGTTTTTGCAGAAATAATGTCAGAATCTTTACGTTTATTGGCAATTCCTCCTGATGCAATTTCTTCCAATGAGTCTAACAATCATATACAGGTAATGATGACCAAGGACTTTATTCAATGAGCTTATCAGCTCTAAATACAAATGCTTCACATTCATTATCTGAATTGATGGATGGATTTGCTGATGCACCTGAAGTTTATATATCAGGAATTACAAGTGATAGCCGACAAGTAAAAAAAGGTTTTCTATTTCTTGCATGTAGGGGAATCAATAATCATGGATTGGATTATCTAAAGGAAGCAATTAAAGCAGGCGCTTCTGCTGTTGCTTGGGATTCAAGTACTGCTATTGCTCCAACTCAATCAGATATCACTCTAGTTAATGTTGAAAATCTAATAGATCATCTTGGAGAGATAGCAAATAGGTTTTATGAAGATCCTTCAAAAGATTTAAAAATTATTGGCATTACTGGCACCAATGGAAAAACTACTACAGCTTGGCTTCTGAAGCAGTGTTTGCATTATCTGGAGAATTGTTGTGCTTATGTTGGAACTTTAGGTTCTGGTATTAATAAGCTTAAAACTAATCAAGGTTTAACCACTCCAGCAGTTATAGAATTACATGGTCAATTGTCTTATTTTGTTAATGCCGGCGCTAAGTCTGCAGTTATAGAAATATCATCTCACTCATTATCACAAGGAAGAGTCAGTGGCATAGAGTTTGATGCTGCTATTTTTACTAACATGACTCAAGATCACCTTGATTATCATGGTGACATGCAATCATATTTTGATAGTAAATCAAAACTTTTTCTTGAATGTAATCCGAAAATAAAAATTATAAATATTGATTCAGATTATGGAATGAAACTTGCTGCATTATGTAATTATGATGTAATTATCGTATCTACAAATCCTGATATGATTTTAAATAAAAAACGTTTTGTAATGATACAATCATTTTCGTTAAGCAATCAGGGCTCAGAGGTTGTTTTTTCAAGCTCTTGGGGAGAGGGTAAGTTTAAACTTTCATTACCAGGTTTTTTTAATATCGAAAATGCCGCAACAGTAATTGCCTATCTACTTGCTGTTGGTTTCGACATAAAAAAAGTTTGTTATGCCTTGAGTCAAGCTGAAGCCCCATCTGGTCGCATGCAAAAATTATCGAGTAAGGACCGAACAGTATATGTTGATTACGCTCACACACCTGATGCAATTAAATCTGCATTAAAAGCATTACGCCCTCATTGTTTTGGCAAGCTTTGGTGTGTATTTGGTTGCGGGGGTGATCGCGATAAAGGCAAACGACCTTTGATGGCAAAAATTGCAGAGCAATTTTCAGATCATATTGTAGTTACAAGTGACAATCCTCGTTCAGAAAGCTCTGCAAATATAATAAAAGATATTCTTAGTGGTTTTAAAAATAAAAATATCGTTACAGTTATTGAAGATAGATCATCAGCGATTACTTGGGCAATTTCAAATGCTAGCAATGAAGATATTATTCTGATTGCAGGTAAAGGTGATGAAGATTATCAAGAAATAAATGGAGATCGACGACCTTTCTCGGATGCTTTTCAAGCTAATTTAGCAATTAATTTATTACGGAAAAGTAGATGATTAATTCACTAGCAAAAGCTGCAAAATTAATGGATGGCGTGCTTCTTGGTGATGATTTAGAATTTAATGGTGTGAGTATTGATACACGTACCATAAATGATGGTGAATTATTCTTTGCTATAAAAGGACTTAATTTTGATGGTCATACGTTTATAAAAGATGCAAATTCAAATGGGGCAATTGCCGCTGTTGTAAGTAGTAACCAAACAGATGAAATTATTAAAATAAGAGTCGAAGATACTCGTTTAGCACTTGGAAAGCTTGGTGCGGCTCTGAGGAAGGCTCATGATTTAAGTGTTGTTGGTATAACAGGCAGTAATGGCAAAACAACACTAAAAGAACTTGTTGCTGCTTGTTTAAAGACGAAAGCTCCAACACTTGCAACACACGGTAATTTAAATAATGAAATAGGCATACCATTAATGCTTACTCAAATTAATAAGAAGCATGAATATGCAGTTATTGAGATGGGAGCAAACCATGCTGGTGAAATTGCTTATCTTTCATCATTAGTCGATCCTGATGTTGTTGTAATTACAAATGCTGCAGCAGCTCATTTGGAAGGCTTCGGCTCAATTGATGGAGTTGCTCATGCCAAAGGTGAAATTCTTGAAGCAAAAAAACGTCCATCATTTGCTATTCTAAATGCAGACGATGATTATCACAGTTACTGGCTATCATTAGTTGAAGATATAAAAACTTTTAGTTTTGGTCTTAAAAATAATGCTGATATTACAGCTAAAAATATTCAACTATATTCAACCTTTACAACTTTCGACTTAAATTTACCAACTCACTGTGTCGATATTTCTTTGCCTTTAGCCGGCCTTCATAATGTTCAAAATGCTTGTGCAGCAGCAGCTGTGGCATTTGGTTTAAATTTGGATGTAATGCAAATAAAATTTGCTCTAGAGAG
Organism: Gammaproteobacteria bacterium; assembly: GCA_002685275.1. Next base: position 25,384 of record NYWX01000057.1, on the reverse strand, counting down.
TATAGAGCCAGTTGTAGGTCGTTTACAGCCACTTAAAGGTATCAACAATTCAATAATCTTTGATGATAGTTATAACGCAAATCCATCTTCGACAATTGCAGCAGCAAAATTTCTATCAAGTCTAGAAGGGGAAAGTTGGTTTGTATTAGGAGATATGAAAGAGCTTGGAAAGGATGAAAAAAAATTACACTATAATGTTGGAGCCTCCATTTTATCAAAGGGGATAAATAGGTTATTTGCATTTGGCGACCTTTCTAAAGAATCAGCTAATGCATTTGGGAAAGGCGCTAGATGGTATTCAGATATTAATGAACTTATCAATGATTTAAAAACAGCAGATAATGAAACTAATATTTTGGTAAAAGGCTCTCGTTCAATGCAGATGGAGCTTGTTGTTGATGCTCTTAAATATTGCCAATCAGATAAAGGAGATATTTAATTATGTTGCTTTATCTAACTGAGTATCTCGGACAATTTGTAACAAGTTTTAATGTTTTTAATTATTTAACTTTACGAGCAATTCTTGGCACTCTAACAGCACTTCTCATTTGTCTTTTCTTCGGTCCTGTAATGATCAAGAGTTTAAGTGTTAATCAATTTAACCAACCAGTTCGTAAAGATGGTCCAGAGACTCATTTACAGAAAGTTGGTACGCCAACAATGGGCGGAGCGCTTATATTAATTGCTATCTCTATTGCTACAATGTTGTGGGCTGATCTTGAAAATCATTTTGTGTGGATTGTTCTTTTTGTAACTATATCTTTTGGTGTAATTGGTTATATAGACGACCACAAAAAGCTGGTTTTAAAAAATTCAGACGGTCTTTCTGCAAAACAAAAATTTTTTTGGCAATCAAGTGTAGCCACTATTGCTGCAGTTGCTCTGCATTTAACAATAGAACAGGAGGTGCAAACCTCATTATTAATTCCATATTTCAAAGATATCTCAATTCAGTTAGGGGTTTTTCAAATTTTCTTAACTTATTTTTTTATCGTAGGTTTTAGTAATGCAGTCAATTTAACAGATGGTTTGGATGGACTTGCAATTATGCCAACTGTATTGGTTGGTGGCGCATTAGGTCTTTTTGCATATTTGACAGGAAATATTAATTTTTCTGAATACCTCGGCATTCCTTATGTAGCAGGTACTGGTGAAGTAATGGTTTTTTGCGCTGCAATGACGGGCGCAGGACTTGGATTTCTATGGTTCAATACATATCCAGCACAAATATTTATGGGGGACACAGGTGCTCTGTCTTTAGGAGCCGCACTTGGAATTGTTGCTGTAATTGTTAGGCAAGAAATTGTTTTAGCGATTATGGGTGGAGTGTTTGTTGTTGAAACACTATCAGTCATTATTCAAGTTTCTTCCTTTAAATTGAGAGGAAAGCGTGTTTTCAAAATGGCTCCTATTCACCATCACTTTGAGTTAAAAGGTTGGGCAGAGCCTAAAGTTATTGTCCGGTTTTGGATTATTACAGTTATATTGGTTTTGATCGGTCTTGCGAGTCTAAAAATACGATGATTATTTCAAATTCAATAAATACAAAGAATTTAGTTCTCGGCTTGGGGAAAACAGGATTATCAGTAGCTCGATATTTGAAGCGAAATAATATTAATGCAACGTACTTTGATACAAGAAATAATCCTCCTGGAGCCAGCGAGTTAGTAAAGATTTCTCCCAAAGCAAAATTATTACTTGGTGATATTAAATTAACTAAAGACATCGATAGGATAATAGTTTCACCAGGTATTTCTGATAGATACCCTTTATTAGTAAAAGCACGAAATGAAGATATTGAAATTATTTCTGATATCGAATTGTTTACTCAGGTCGTTAGCATTCCTTTTGTGGCCATAACAGGATCAAATGGAAAAAGTACTGTAACAACTTTACTTAATCAGATGTGCCTTGCAGATGGATTAAGTGCTGCTGCAGGAGGAAATCTTGGTGAACCTGCTCTTGATTTATTGATTAAAGAAAAGTCTGAAATTTATATTCTTGAGCTTTCAAGTTTTCAACTACAACGCACGTTTAGGTTGCCAGCTAAAATTTCAATTTTACTTAATGTGACTCCAGATCATTTAGATTGGCATACTGATGAAAGTGAGTATCGGCGTGCTAAATATCGTGTTTTTCGTGAAGCTAAATTTGCTGTTTTTAACCGAGCTGATGATAAAGCTTTTGAATATGTTAAACATTGTAGTAGGTCTATTAGCTTTGGCCTTGATTGTCCTAAAGATAAGCAATACGGACTAAGAACTTACAATGATGAAGCCTATTTGGCGCATGGAAAATCAATTTTAATGCCTGTCGCTAAACTAGGCACTCAAGGTATTCATAATCAATTAAACGCACTAGCTGCATTAGCAGCAGGAGATCTACTGGGACTCAGTATATCGGCAATGTTGAAGGTCCTCAAAGAGTTCTCTGGGCTGCCACATCGGATGCAATATGTCGCACAAATAAAAAATGTAAATTATATTAATGATTCAAAAGCTACTAATGTTGCTGCATCTATAGCTTCTATAAAATCCATTAAATCAAAGTTAATACTTATTGCTGGTGGAGATGGAAAGGGCGGTAATTTTAGTGACATCGGAATAGTAGTTAAAGATAAGCTTCGAGGTGCCATTTTAATTGGCAAAGATGCAAAAAACATTGCAAAGGCTATCGGCACTGAAGTACCTGTTTTTTTTGCTGACTCAATGAGGGACGCTGTAAATAAAGCTGCTGGTTATGCAAAACATCATGATACTGTTTTGTTATCACCAGCTTGTGCAAGTTTTGATCAATATAATAATTATGCTGAACGTGGAGAATCTTTTTGCTCAGCAGTAGAGGCACTGAAGTGATGATTATTCGCAACACAGCTATTTCATTTCCAATAAGCCTTAATGCTAAATTACAAATTGATTTTGTTTTATTAACAATAGCACTTGTTTTAATTATGGGCGGGTTAGTAATTTTATCTTCTGCATCTGTTTCGATATCTGAGAGCACAGTAAGCAACCCTTTCTTTTATGTACAACGACAAATAGTTGCTTTATTGATAGGGATATTTGCTGGCTTTATTTGTTTGTTAATTCCAATAAATTTTTGGCTTAAGGTCAGTCCATTAATTCTTATTGCTGGTTTTGCGTTACTGATGATTGTTCTAGTTCCTGGAATAGGCCATGAGGTGAATGGAAGTACTCGTTGGATTAAGTTAGGGGCATTCAACCTTCAAGTTTCTGAGCCTGCAAGATTTTGTTTTATTATTTACTTAGCAGGTTATTTAGTTAGACGTAATAAGTCACTTCGAGAGGAATTTACAGGTTTTCTTAGACCAATGATCGTTCTGAGTTTAGCTTGTGCGTTATTGCTTGCAGAACCAGATTTTGGCGCTGCTTTTGTTTTATTATCGACAACTATGGTTATGATATTTGTTGCCGGGGCACGAATTCGAGATTTTGTATTATTCATTATAACTGCACTACTATCATTTACTGCACTTGCTATTGCATCACCATATCGAATGCAGCGTATTACAGGCTTTCTTGACCCTTGGTCTGATCCATTTAACACTGGCTTTCAACTTACTCAGTCACTTATTGCTATTGGCCGTGGTGAATGGTTTGGTGTTGGGCTTGGCGATAGCGTACAAAAACTATTCTACTTGCCTGAAGCACACACTGACTTTGTTTTTGCAGTGTATGCTGAAGAAACTGGCTTATTAGGTTCTGTTATTTTAATTTCATTATTTCTAGCATTATTTTGGCGGATTTTTAAGCTTGCTATGAGGGCTGCAGCCGCAGAACGGCTCTTTGAGGCCTATACAGCAATTGGTCTTGGAACCTGGCTTGGAATTCAGGCATTTTTCAATATTGGTGTAAATATGGGGTTGCTTCCAACTAAAGGATTGACATTACCCCTAATTAGCTATGGGGGAAGTAGTCTAATAATAACAATAACCTGCATTGCATTACTTCTTCGAATTTACCATGAGTTAGAAACAAACACTAAGTCTATAAATCATAGATATAGCAAATTGGATAATAAGTTATGAGTTCAAAGCCAATACTTATTATGGCAGGTGGAACAGGCGGCCATGTTTATCCTGCTCTAGCTGTTGCAATTTTACTACGCTCTAAATCAAAAAATATTTTATGGCTTGGAACGCATCGTGGATTAGAGGCACGACTTGTACCTAATGCTGGAATTGATTTACAAAAGATAAGTATTAAGGGGCTACGTAAAAAAGGTTTAATGGCCCTCATTTGTGCTCCATTTCAATTAGCCTGGGCATTAATTCAGTCCCTTACAATAATGATCCGTTATAGACCATCACTAGTTATAGGTATGGGAGGATTTGTCAGTGGACCAGGAGGTATTGCTGCCTGGTTAACTCGCAGACCCCTCTTAATCCATGAGCAAAATGCAGTTGCAGGTGCTACCAATGGCATCCTTGCTACTTTCGCGCAAGTTGTTTTGCAAGCCTTTCCAAGCACTTTTGATTCTAAAATTTCTGCCAAAACTGTTGGTAACCCAGTCCGTCAAGACATTACAAATCTTCCGTCTCCTTCAGAGCGATATTCCCCAAGAAAAGGTCGCATACGTTTATTAATATTAGGGGGTAGTCAAGGCGCTTTAAGTCTTAATAAAAAAATACCAGCCGGACTTGGCTTGATTGATCCTGAGAAAAGACCAATTGTTCGTCATCAGTGCGGTGAAAGAACATTTGATATAGCTCATAAGGCTTATAAAGATTATGATGTTGATGCTGAGTTGATACCATTTATAAATGAAATGAAAACTGCTTATAGTTGGGCAGATTTAGTAATTTGTCGAGCAGGTGCTCTAACAGTTGCAGAGCTATGTGCTGCAGGTCTTCCAGCAATATTCATTCCTTATCCATCAGCTGTTGACGATCACCAAACGGCAAATGCTAAATTAATGACTGAGGCTGGCGCTGCTATAACAATCCAAGAGCATGATTTTACTCCTGAGCTATTAGTAAATATTCTTAACGATTGGCTGCAATCCCGATCTTTTTTGCTTAAAAAAGCAAACAAGGCGCGGTCACTTGCACAGCCTGATTCGTTGGTCCAAATAACAAATATATGTTTAGAAAATATTGGAAGTGCATCATGATTAAAAAGATGCGACGCATTAATTGTGTGCATTTTATAGGTATCGGTGGCTCTGGTATGTCTGGTATTGCTGAAGTGATGCTTAATTTGGGCTATGAAGTTCAGGGCTCTGATTTAAAGCCTAGCAAGCAAACACAGCGTTTAGAAAAACTAGGTGCACATATATTTTTTGGCCACGATTTTGAAAATGTTAAAAATGCTAATGCAGTAGTTGTCTCAAGTGCTATTGATGACGAAAATCCTGAAATTATTTTTGCAAAAAAACAATTAATGCCAGTTGTAAGTAGAGCTGAAATGCTTGCTGAGCTTATGCGCTTTAGATATTCAATTGCAGTTGCTGGAACACATGGTAAGACGACTACAACTAGTTTAATTTCAAGTATTTTGGCCGAAGGTGGTCTTGATCCAACTTTTGTAATTGGCGGCAGGCTCAAAAGCGCAGATGCAAATGCAAGATTGGGTCAGGGTGATTATTTAGTAGCAGAAGCAGATGAAAGTGATGCATCATTTGTACATTTGAAACCAATGCTTGCTGTCGTAACAAACATTGACGCAGATCATATGGCAACTTACGATGGTGACATCGAAAAATTAAAAAATAGTTTCATAAAATTTCTTCGAAATTTACCATTTTATGGTTTAGCAGTTGTTTGTATCGATGATCCTGGTGTAAGAAACATTGTAAGTGACGTTGGGCGTTCAGTAATTTCTTATGGAATTCACGAAAATGCTGATGTGCGTGCAATTAATATAACTTTTAATGCATCAACATCTGAATTTGATGTTATAAAAAGATCTAGTAAAAATATTCTTCATATTAAGCTCCACCTTCCTGGTATGCATAATGTAAGAAATGCATTAGCTGCCATCGCAGTAGCTGATGAATTGGAAGTAAATAACAATGCTGTTGCAAAATCACTTAGAGAATTTGAAGGAATAGATCGTCGTTTTCAATGCATAGGCGATATCCAAATTAAATCAGGTACCGTAATGTTGGTTGACGATTACGGTCATCATCCAACTGAGATAGCAGCTACTCTATCTGCTGCTAAATCAGGTTGGCCAGAAAAACGTATTGTTTTAGTTTTTCAGCCACATCGCTACTCAAGAACACGAGATCTAATGGATGATTTTGCAAGAATTCTTTCAGATGCTGATATGTTAATTTTGCTAGATGTTTATGCTGCTGGTGAAGAACCAATTTCAGGCGCAGATGGACGAGCATTGGCCCGCGCTGTTAGAACAAGAGCATCTATAGAACCAATATTTGTTGAATCATTTGATGATTTACAAATGATTTTATTGGATGTTTTAGAGGATGGAGATTTGTTATTAACTATGGGCGCTGGAGATATTAGTAATTTAGCATCGGAACTACCAAGTTTACTAAGCTCTATTTCGGCATCTAAGGTTAGCAAATCATGAACATAACAAAAATTTCTGACATTCGAGGTAAACTTTCATATGGAGAATTGATGAGCCGTCATACTTCATGGCGAGTAGGAGGGCCCGCAGAGATTTTCTTTTGTCCAGATAGCACTGAAGATCTTGCTAATTTCCTAAAAGAACTTGATAGTACATTACCAATTTTTTGGCATGGAGTTGGCAGTAACCTCCTTGTTCGTGATGGAGGATTGCCAGGAGTCGTAATATCAGCAGCTAAAATATTACGTTTTATTGAGCGTCTAAATAGCCATCAAGTAATCGTTGGCTCAGGTTTGCCATGTACACAATTGGCTAAGCAATGTATTCGCTGGGAATTAGGGCCATCAGAATTTTTTGCTGGAATACCAGGGACAGTAGGTGGAGCGCTTGCAATGAATGCTGGTGCATATGGTAATGAAACATGGGAGCTTGTTGAATCTGTCAAAACTATCGATTGTGACGGTAATATTCATATTCGTTTACCCAAAGAGTATGAAATTGAATATCGGAATGTCACTGGCCCATCAAAAGAGTGGTTCTTGAGTGCGATATTACGTTTTGAAAAAGATACCAAACCATCCTTTGAGGCTATGAATAAGATGTTAGAGCGTCGAAAGTCTTCACAGCCACTAGGCCTACCGAGCTGTGGATCTGTTTTTAGGAATCCTAAAGGAGATTATTCGGCAAGATTAATTGAGGCTTCGGGTTTAAAAGGATATCGCATTGGCGGAGCAGAGGTTTCAGAGAAACATGCGAATTTCATCATAAATAGAGATAATGCAACTGCTAAAGATATTGAAGCACTCATTGAATATGTCAGAAATACAGTCTTTGTTAAGCAAGGTGTAAGTTTGAAACATGAAGTGCATATTGTTGGAAAGCTGCTCGATGATTGAATCCAAAGAGACATATGAAACTCGGAATACTATCACTAACCCATCTGATTTTGGGCAAGTGGCTGTTATGCTTGGTGGAAGCTCAAGTGAGAGGGAAATATCACTTAAAAGTGGTACAGCAGTTTTGGAGGCACTTAAATTAAGAGGTGTCGATGCTTATCCATGGGATCCAAATGAAAAATCTATGGAGGTTTTCAGTAAAGCAGGCTTCGATCGTGTTTGGATAGCATTACATGGCACTAATGGTGAAGACGGTGTACTTCAAGATAATCTACAGCGCTTAAATACTCCTTATACAGGAAGTGGTGTAACGGCATCAGCTATTGCTATGAATAAAGTATTGAGTAAAAATTTATTTAGTTCTGCTGGTATACCAACACCTAATTATGTTGTAGTAAATTCTCGCAAAGATAATTTAATAGCGGCCGAGCAGTTTGGATTTCCTTTAATTGTAAAACCTTCATGCCAGGGCTCAAGTGTTGGCATGTCACTGGTTTTTGATAAACCAGAACTTAATGATGCTCTTGATAAGGCTTTAGGATATGGAGACACAGTGCTTGTTGAAAAATACATCCATGGTGATGAAATAACTGTATCCATTCTTCAAGGTGAGGTATTGCCAAGCATTCGAATTATAACCCCACGTATTTTTTATGATTACCATGCTAAATACGAATCTGATCGGACCGAGTACATTTGCAAGGGTACTTCGAATGATGATGAAGAAAAACTATATGCTGATATAGCAATAAATGCTTTCCAAGAATTAGGTTGCAGAGGTTGGGGTAGGGTGGATTTTATGACTGCTTCAGATGGTCAGCCACAAGTCCTTGAAGTCAATACTGTACCGGGTATGACAAAACATAGCTTAGTGCCTATGGCAGCACAAAATATTGGTATCGATTTTACAGATTTATGCTGGCGCATTTTAGAAACAAGTTTCACCGCAAATTTTTTAGATAATGAAATTAAGGTATCTTCTAATGGCACATGAGCAAGCTAAGAGACGTAAATCCTCAAATACTACAAGCATGGATTTATCTAAATTGAGATTAAGTAAAATTCTAGCACCCTTATTCATGATTGGAGTTATTTTTATTACTTATCAGCTAAGTATAATTATGCTTGACAGAGAAATTTCCTCTTTAGAAATAAGCGGACCTTTTCATAGAGTTACCGCTTTACATATTGAGGATGCTATAAATGAGGAAATAAGCGCCGGATTTATTGGCGCAGACATTGATAGAATAAAAGATTTAGTTATTGCATTACCATGGATTGACCAAGCACGCATTACTCGGAGATGGCCGAGCCATATTTCAATTACTGTGACTGAGCAAATCCCAGCTGCAGTTTGGCATGATCACGGTCTTTTAAATACTCGTGGCGAATTATTTATAAAAAATGCACGCCATATTCCACCAGAACTGCCAAGACTAAGTGGACCAAATAATACTTCTGATGCGGTAGCAAGAAGATATCTTGGAGTTCGCGAGCAATTAATCTCAAGAGGTCTAGATGTTCGAGGAGTAAATCTTGATAATCGTGGATCTTGGGAAATAACACTTGTCAATGGAATTAATGTTCGTTTAGGCGGAAAAGCTGTTGATGAACGAATAAATCTTTTTTTAAATGTTGTTACAGAAATTATAGTTAGCCGCGTAGAAGAAATTGACTATGTTGATATGAGATATGCCAATGGATTTGCAATTGCCTGGAAAAATGGTTTGCCATCACCAATAAATGATTCTGAAAAAGTTAAACAAAAGTTGCTTATGGCTAGAGGGAGTCAATTAGATGTCTAAACGACCTGATAATAATTTAATTGTAGGGCTTGATATCGGTACTTCAAAAGTTGTTGCAATTGTTGGTGAAGTCAGCGAAAGCGGAGAAATAGAAATTGTTGGAATTGGCTCTCATCCATCACGAGGACTAAAGAAAGGGGTCGTTGTTAATATTGAGTCAACAGTGCATTCAATCCAACGTGCTGTAGAAGAAGCAGAGTTAATGGCAGGCTGTGATATCCATTCTGTATACACAGGCATAGCAGGCAGTCATATACGAAGCTTGAATTCACACGGAATAGTTGCAATAAGAGATTCTGAGGTTAGTGCTAACGATGTTGACAGAGTCATTGATGCTGCCCGAGCAGTAGCAATTCCCGCAGATCAAAAAATCTTACATATTCTTCCGCAGGAATTTGTCATTGATAATCAGGAGGATATAAGAGAGCCGGTTGGCATGTCAGGAGTTCGCCTTGAAGCAAAAGTACACATGGTTACAGGAGCCGAAAGTGCAGCACAGAATATTGTTAAGTGTGTAAAAAGATGTGGTCTAGAAGTTGATGATATTGTCCTTGAGCAGCTTGCATCAAGTTATGCTGTGCTAACAGATGATGAAAAAGAGCTTGGATCATGCATAGTAGATATTGGCGGTGGCACTACAGACATAGCAGTCTTTCTTGGTGGTGCTATTCAACACACAGCAGTTATACCAATTGCAGGAGATCAGGTAACTAATGATATCGCTGTTTCAATGCGAACACCGACGCAATATGCAGAAGAAATAAAAATTAAATACGCTTGTGCATTATCCCAGCTTGCCAACCCTGACGAGACAATTGAAGTACCTAGTGTTGGTGATCGCCCACCTAGAAGGCTAGCTCGCCAAACACTCGCTGAAATTGTAGAACCTCGATACGAAGAACTTTTTGGATTGGTGAGGGATGAGTTACGAAGAAGTGGATTCGAAGAATTGATTGCTGCTGGGTTAGTTATTACTGGCGGTAGCGCAAAGATGGAAGGAGCCGTCGAGCTTGCAGAAGAAGTGTTCCATATGCCAGTTAGGCTTGGCTCACCACAGCATGTTGAAGGGTTAGTAGACGTCATACGTAATCCAATTCATGCAACAGGTGTTGGATTATTACAATATGGTTTTGAAAACATATCACGTCAACATCAACGTAATATCGCGATAGGGGGCAATTTGGGTGAAATCTGGGAACGTATGAGATCATGGTTCCAGGGTCAATTTTAATAAAAGTAGTATTACATGGTTTTGGGCTTTCATTATCTAGAATAAAGACTCCGCTTTTTGAGCCAGGTTTACCTAAGCCCGCTATCTTCTAACTCCAGTAATACTACCTATATAACAGTTTGAATTCATGAGGCTTTTTTGGAAATTGAGTACAATTATGTTAGTCTTCTCTAAATGCTAAAACAAAGAACTATAAAAACCGCGATTAGAGCTACTGGTGTTGGATTACATACTGGCGAAAAGGTCTATATGACTTTGCGACCAGCTGCAATAAACTCAGGCATTAATTTCCATAGAGTTGATTTAGAGGCTCCGGTTTCTATTCAAGCAGATCCGAAGCTTGTTGGCGAAACTATGCTTGGAACAACACTCATTAAAGATGATATAAAAGTTGCTACAGTAGAGCATTTAATGTCTGCTCTTGCCGGCCTAGGCATTGATAATTTGCATGTTGATTTATCTGCACCCGAAGTACCAATTATGGATGGCAGTGCTGGTCCTTTTGTTTTTCTTCTTCAGTCCGCTGGAATTGAAGAGCAAGATGCTGCAAAAAAAATGATTAAGATTAAGAAAAAAATCCGTGTTGAAGATGGTGATAAATGGGCTGAATTATCACCTTTTAATGGATTTAAGGTTAACTTTGAAGTTTATTTTGATCATCCTGTTTTTAAAAAATTAAGTCCAAAAGCAACCATCGATTTCTCTTCAACATCTTTTTTAAAAGAAGTTAGTCGAGCTAGAACTTTTTGTTTTCTTCGAAATGTAGAAGCTCTTCGTGAAAGAAACCTTACTTTAGGAGGTAGCATGGATAATGCTATTGTGCTTGATGATTATCGTATTCTTAATGAGAATGGACTTCGATATGCAAATGAATTTGTAATCCATAAGATTCTCGATGTCATTGGCGATGCTTATCTCTTGGGTCACAGCCTTGTAGGCGAGCTAAGTGCTTTCAAATCTGGGCACGATCTAAATAATAAGCTATTAAGAGCCATGCTCAAAGATGAAAGTGCATGGGAGGTAGTAACCTTTGATGACATTAACAATGTACCTATTTCTTATGCCACACAGTCATTTGCTTAATAATTAACTCCACTACCACTGATACGTATTCTACAAGAATTTGCTTTTATTCCAGCTTCATTAGCAGCTTCGATTAATATTTTAGTTTTATAGCGTAAGCGTGATGCCCATGCTGATGAGGTGCAAATCACAACTAATTCACCATTATCCCTTACATTAGCCGCAACAATTGCATGCCTATCAGTTTTAGGTAAAGTACGGCAGAGATGATCAGTAAGTTCTGTCATACGTTGAGTATGTTTAATTAGGCTTCCTAGTTCCTGTTGGTCACCGGAATTTAGAATGTTTTTAAGTTTATTAATTGACATAAAAATTTTGCAATAAATTATTTTCTTATCTAAGAGAGTAAATATATCCTAGTTTTTCTATTTTTCTAAATAATCCATTATGCATAGATTTTTCTTTCATAAAAGACTGCCAGCTTTTTATGAAATATTTTTTTATAAAAGTTAAACCCTTTGCAGTAAAGAATCATATTTTTATAAATATAATCAGCAGATTTATAGTAAACTTATTTAAATTTGTTAATTTTTTTAATGAAATGCTCTGATACTAAATAGATTGGCATAAGAGGCGCGCTAAATGCATGTAGTTATTTTTGGCAAAGGGTTTAAATCACCTCGTAAAATGAAGCTAAATTGGTTATCTGTATCTCTTTTTTTAGTTTTTGTTTTTTTAATTATAGGTAGCTTAAGTTTATTTATTGGAAGCTGGTATTCTTCAAAGAATACTTCAAATAGTTTATTTGATTTTTTTCAAAGCTTATCAACAAATATTGAAACTCAAAGAAATAAAATTGATTTAGTCCGTCAAGAAAATGAAGACACATTAGATGCTTTGTCTATTTATATCGCACAAATTAATGCTCGTATCATTAGGTTAGACGCTCTAGGTCGCCGCTTAATTAAGATGGCTAATATTGATGACAGTGAATTTAATTTTGATTTAGATCCAGCTGTTGGTGGGCCAGAGGAATTGATAACTTCTGGAATAAGTGATGTGGATTTTGAAATAATTAAAAAGATTAATTTTTTAAATGAACAGTTAAGCAGGCGAGAAATCCAACTAGATGTTCTTGAAGGCTATTTAATGAATCAAATCTTAAGTAATCGTGTTTTTCCTCAGGGCAGACCTGTTAAATCTGGATGGATTTCATCTTATTTTGGTAAGAGAACAGATCCATTTACTGGAAAAATTGCAAATCATACCGGAGTCGATTTTGCGGGAAAAAGCGGCACCGAAATTGTGGCTGTAGCTGATGGAGTTGTTACCTGGTCTGCAGATAGATATGGATATGGCATTATGGTTGAGTTAAATCATGGTAATGGATACTTAACTCGATATGCGCACAATCTAAAAAATTTTGTTTCTATAGGAGATGAGGTTAAAAAAGGTCAAGTTATTGCTTTGATGGGAAAAACTGGGCGTGCTACAGGCCCAAATTTGCATTTTGAGGTATTACATAATGGAAACCAAGTTAATCCTTTAAAATTTATTAGTAAATAATTTTTTTGAATCGATTAAAAATTAGATTTATCAATAGCAATTCTATTTTTTGCTTGCACCCTACAACTTAATTTTTCTCATATATAATATAACTCAGCTTGGATATTTAACTTTACACTTTTAGAATAATATTATTTAGAAGATAGCAATCTCAGGAGATTTGTGTGGCCAATTTTTTGACACGTATATTTGGTAGTCGAAATGATCGCCTGATTCGTCAATATGAGAAAATAGTCGCTTCCATTAATAAGCTTGAAGAAGATTTTAAAGCTTTAAATAATGATGCGATTAAGGCAAAAACTTTAGAGTTTCGTAAGCGATATCAAAAAGGCGAAACTTTAGATCAATTATTGCCTGAAGCTTTTGCTGTTGTTCGCGAAGCCTCGGTTAGAACAATGAAGATGCGACCATACGATGTCCAATTAATAGGCGGTATGGTGCTTCATGCGGGTAATATTGCTGAGATGCGAACAGGTGAGGGTAAGACATTAATGTCAACTTTACCGGCTTACCTTAATGCGATTAGTGGCGATGGTGTTCATATTGTTACTGTAAATGAATATCTTGCTCAACGTGATGCTGATTGGATGCGCCCTATATATGAATTTTTGGGTTTAACTGTCGGAGTATCGAAAGGTGGTCAAACGTCTAATGAAAAACGTCAGGCATATGAAAGTGATATTACATATGCAACCAATAATGAACTTGGGTTTGATTATCTAAGAGATAATTTAGCTTTTTCAATTGACGAAAAATCGCAACGAGGTTTAAATTTTGCAATTGTGGATGAAGTTGATTCAATACTCATTGATGAAGCTAGGACCCCACTAATTATTTCTGGTCCCACAGAATCAAATACTGATTTGTATTCAAAGATTAACAAAATGATTCCAAAGCTTAAGAAGCAAGAAGAGATTGAAGGCCATAGTAATTTTGATATCCCTGCAAATAAGGTTTTAATTGATAGCGAAGATTTTGAGGAATTAATATTAGAGGAAGCGGTAGAAATCGCAGAGCAAAGAAGTGCTGATTTAGTAATGATTTCAGTGAATGACAAATTAGCAAATTGCAAAATTGTAGAACGTGGGGATTACACTGTTGATGAAAAAGCGAAGCAAACTTACATAACAGAAGAGGGGCATGCAAAAGTTGAAACAATGATGAGCCAGACTGGCTTACTTCTTGAAAATGAAAGTTTATATGATGCAGCAAATATTAAATTATTACACCATCTAAACTCTGCTCTAAGAGCTCATGCTATGTATCAGATGGACGTTGACTACATTGTAAAAGATGGTGAGATAATAATTGTTGATGAGTTTACAGGAAGGACTATGCCTGGTCGCCGCTGGGGCGATGGCCTTCATCAGGCTGTTGAAGCAAAAGAAGGTGTTTCAATTAAGCAGGAAAATCAGACAATTGCATCAATTACATTTCAAAATTATTTTCGTTTATATAATAATCTTTCAGGTATGACGGGAACCGCAGATACAGAAGCTTTTGAGTTTCAACAAATATATGGGCTAGAGGTTGTAGTAATACCAACACACAAGGATATGATTCGTAATGATCAATCTGATCTTGTTTATCTGACTGAAAAAGATAAATTTCAGGCAATCATTGAAGATATTGTTGATTGCTCTGAACGTAACCAGCCTGTCTTAGTTGGAACTACTTCAATTGAAGCTTCTGAATTATTGTCATCTCTTTTAAAAAAGAGACATATAAAACATAACGTTTTAAATGCAAAACAACATGAACTTGAAGCACATATAGTGCAAAACGCTGGCAAGCCTGGTGCAATAACAATTGCTACTAACATGGCTGGGCGAGGTACTGATATTGTATTGGGCGGAAGTTTTGACGCTTCATCAAAAAAAGCAGAATGGCAAAAGTGTCATGAGAAGGTTTTAGAAGCTGGTGGTTTGCATATTATTGGTACAGAGCGTCATGAATCGAGACGTATTGATAATCAACTAAGAGGTCGATCAGGACGCCAGGGTGATACTGGCTCATCGAGATTTTATTTATCAATGGAAGATTCGTTGATGCGAATTTTTGGTGATCCTGAACGCACTAAGAATTTATTATCTCGTGCCGGAATGCGCGAGGGTGAGGCTATAGAAAGTAAAATCTTATCACGCCAGATCGAGCGAGCTCAGCGGAAAGTTGAAGCTCATAATTTTGATATTCGTAAAAATCTTCTCGAATATGATGATGTTGCAAATGATCAAAGAAAAGTTGTTTATCACCAACGCGCTGAATTGATGGATGCGGAAGAGATTGAAGATTCAGTGATGGCTATCCTTGAAGAAGTTGTGGGTTCTACCGCAGAGCAATATGTACCAATTGGAAGTCTGGATGAAATGTGGGATACAGATGGCCTTTCTCAGGCGATTGAGTCAGATTTTGGGGTAAAAATAGATATTACTCGTTGGGCATTAGATGATAAAACCTTAAGTGCTGAAGGAATTATTGAAAAATGTATTAAAAAAATTCAGGTTACTTATAAAGAGAGGGTAAATGATGTTGGTGCAGATCTTATGCGCGGTGTTGAAAAGAAGGTAATGCTGCATCAATTAGATCATCATTGGAAAGAGCATTTAGCTTCAATGGACCATTTGCGCCAAGGTATTGGTTTACGCTCCTATGCTCAAAAAAACCCAAAGCAAGAATATAAAAGAGAGGCATTTGAGATGTTTGGCGCCATGTTAGAGCAAGTTAAGTATGACTCAATAAGTATACTTGCCCGTATTCGTGTTCAAGGTGAGAAAGATTTAGAAAAGATAGCAGAACGTAAAAAAACATCTGGTTTTTTAAAATTTCAACATGCTTCACCAAGTAAAATAGATGAACACGAAAAAAAGACAAAATTGGCAGATTTACGTGAACCATATGTTAGAGATCAAAGAAAAGTTGGACGCAATACAATTTGTCCCTGTGGTTCAGGAAAGAAATTTAAGTATTGCTGTGGTCAATTGAGTGATTAATTTTATATGAAAGATCATTTTTATGTTGTAGCAGGAATACTCATCAATTCATATGATCAAGTTTTGATAGCAGAGCATGTTAGTGGCGACTTATATCATGGCTTATGGGAATTTCCCGGAGGAAAGATAGAAACTAATGAGAAAGCATTAGATGCCTTATCAAGAGAGCTTAAAGAAGAGCTTGGTATAAATATAAAAGATGTTTCCTCATTCATGAAGGTAAAATTTGAATATCAAGATAAAGAGGTCTCTATTGAGTTTTTTATTATCAATAAATGGCACAACAAACCATTTGGACGTGAAGGGCAAAACCTCAGTTGGGTATCATTAAAGTCTTTAGATTCATATAAATTTTTACCAGCTAATGAACCTGTAATAATAAAGCTTCAAAATAAATTTTTTTAAAAATTAACAAATTGAAAGCTGAAACGGAACATCACCTATTGTTTGAATGGCACGACTCTCAACTGTTGACCATTCAAGGAAACGAACTGTAAAACGATGTTGGCTGCCACTTATTTCTGGAAATAATTTTAATTCTTCGTCAAGACTTAACCTTAATAGCCGACAATTATTATTTTTTTGCATATTGTGTTGATACATACCATTTATAGCTTCTTTTGCAATTGGTTGTGCACTCTCACGAATCACCCAAAGAGCCTCACAAACTCCTTCACAGAGTA
Organism: Gammaproteobacteria bacterium; assembly: GCA_002685275.1. Next base: position 8,633 of record NYWX01000057.1, on the reverse strand, counting down.
TCTTTATAGGTTTAATCCATTTAGCTAGATCATCCTGTCTTCGTGATATGGGCTGTCTAAGCCAATGATTATATTCTGGCAAATCAAATTCACATGTACCACCAGGGATGGAGCTCCTATATTTAATGGTATTTAAAAAATCACTTTCTTTAAGGGCTTGCAAGAAGCCAGTTCCAATATTTGATAGTTTATTGCGGGTGCAAGATAAATTGTCAATTAAATTGGATAGACGATCGCTATCAACATTTAAATGAGTTTCAAACTTTTCAAAGTTACATATAAGATGATCCAGTTCATTTAATAAGTCATTCCTAACATCACCCCTTGAAAGGATAGATTGAATTTCTAATAAAAAAGCTATTGTAGAGCGAGTTGACCATTCATTATCTTTATCGCTATTTTTCAACATAGGATGATAAAGAAACTCTAGCCTTAAAAAAGTTCGCATACGTTCAGAAACTGGCTGCTCATAGTATGCGATACCTTCTACATTTTGGCTGTTTGATTTTTCATAAAAATTAATCATAGAAACATTCTGCTTTAGATATTTAGCTGTAGCAAATATTACATGTTGTGAAATTTTAATGTGTTTCTCATAAAAAGCATTATAGTGATGCCAAGCTAGAGTATAATTGATGTAATTTAGCTACTTTAGTTTGCAGTAAGTTAGGCTCTTCATCATTTTTAATAATATCATCAGCAATTTTTAGGAAATTATTTCTACTTTCTTGCGCTATTAAAATGCGGTGAGCATTCATATTTGACTCATTGTCGCGTTTTTTTAATCTTTCAATTTGTGCATCCTCATTGCAGTCTACGACTAGAACCCTATCAATAAATCCTATGAGAGTTGATTTAACCAACAAAGGTATAACAATTATTTGGTAATCACCTCCAATTTCGTTAGCTTGGCGCACAGTTTCAACCTTAATTCTTGGATGTAAGATAGTTTCAAGTGCATGCCGAGCACGTTCATCAGCAAATATAAGGTCTCTCATGGCTGAACGATCTAAATAATCATTATTATCAATAACAGAATCACCGAATTGTTGTTTAATATCCTCAAGTGCTGGCTGTCCTTTCTGTACAACTTCCCTAGCAATAATGTCAGTGTCAATAATTGAAATTCCATGCTTTTCAAATAGTTTAGCAATTGTTGACTTTCCGCAAGCAATACCACCAGTAAGCCCCACTCTAAAAGGTTTTTTTAATTTTTTATAAGCCACTTAAATAATCAAGTTAAAATAATAATTCTTAATTGGATCACCCCAAAGCATAGTTACCCATCCTGCAGCAGAAATATATGGTCCAAACGGAATTGGAGTATTATGATTTTTTCCAAAGAATAGAATCAAAGTAATATTAACTAATATACCTGTAATTGCAGATATCATTATAATCAATAATATTTGCTGCCATCCTAGCCAAGCACCAAGCGCTGCCAACAATTTAAAGTCACCGTATCCAAATCCATCTTTTCGAGTAAAAAGCTTATAAATCCAAAATACACTCCACAAGCTTAAATATCCTACTAATGCTCCGATGATTGCTTCTGACGGACTAATGAATAATTTAACGGTGTTTGGCAACGGATCAAACAGACTTATACAAAGACCAATCCACAGTAAAGGCATAACTATCGCATCCGGAATAATCTGAGTATCTTCATCAATTACTGATATAACTATCAATGTTGCAGTCAAAATAACCGCCATTAAAGCTTCTATACCTATTTTGAAATGCCATACAGTAATTGTTAGTAAAAATGCAGTGAGTAATTCAATACATGGATATTTCAGAGAAATCGATTTATCACAGTGCGCGCAGCGGCCTTTTAGAAATAAGTAACTTAAAACGGGAATATTTTGAAAAAAGGTAATTAATCTTTTACAGTGCACGCAATGTGATCGGGGTAGAATTAAATCAAAACGCTTAAAACCTCCCTTCACAGATAAATCATTAAAGGAAGTAACTTGAGCGCGCCATTCGCGTTCTATCATGATTGGCAGTCTATAAATAACAACATTAAGAAAACTTCCAATTAATAGCGCGATTAAGAAAATTACTATAATCAAAACTGGTGTAGATTGACTCATTAGCTCAATCACTTAACTCTCCATTAGCTAATTAAGTTATTAATTATGATGGATTATTTGAATATAAAACTTTATATTATTGATAATCTACTTTAAAACCACTATTTAAGTTATGTTAGTTACATAAAATAAGTGTAAATCAAATAACTTTTTATACAAATGCATAGTTTAAATTCAATTTTTTTGTATGTAGACATAAGAACCTTTAACCTACAAAATATACTTTTTTGTACTCAAAATGAAATATTTTTTTAATTGAAGAAAATTCAATGAACCTCCACGAATATCAATCTAAGACACTTTTTAACGAATACGGTATAAATACTCCTATAGGCATGCCTGTTGATTCTTCAGACAATGCTGTTAAAGCTGCAGAAAAGATAGGCGGTAATTTATGGGTAATTAAGGCTCAGGCTCATACTGGAGGCCGTGGTAAAGCTGGTGGTGTAAAAATAGCTCGTACACTTGAAGAAGTCCGTAAATATACTGATGAAATGTTAGGTATGGTTCTAGTTACCTACCAGACAGGACCTGAAGGTTTGCCAGTAAATTTGGTTTATATTGAAGAAGCTTCTGAAATTGTTCGTGAACTCTATCTAAGTATATTAGTAGATAGAGGTAATGGCCGTATTTCTATCGTTGCATCTGCAGCTGGTGGAATAGATATTGAACGCGTTGCATCTGATACACCAGAAATGATTTTCACAATATCTATTTGTCCAGATGTTGGTTTACAAGATTATCAAGTAAGGCAAATAGCCTTCAAATTAAATCTCGAACGTGAACAGATAAAGCAATTTACTTTACTCTTAAATAATCTTTATAGATTATATCTCGATAAAGATGCCAGTTTAATAGAAATAAACCCTCTAATAATTAATAGTTTAGGAGACATAGTTGCGTTAGATGGAAAAATTAATCTCGATGGTAGCGCTTTATTTCGACAAAAAGAGATTGCTAGTCTTCGAGATTTAAGTCAAGAAAATGATATTGAAAGAAAAGCTGCTGAATATGACCTTAATTATGTTTCACTCGATGGCAATATTGCCTGCATGGTAAATGGTGCTGGCTTAGCAATGGCAACCATGGATTTAATAAAGTTACACGGAGGCAACCCAGCAAATTTCTTAGATGTAGGCGGTAATACGACTGCTGAGCGTGTTTCAGTAGCTTTCAAGTTAATTCTTTCTAATAAAAATGTTGATGCAATTTTGGTTAATATTTTTGGTGGAATTGTGCGTTGCGAACTCATTGCTCAGGGAATTATCAGTGCAGCAAAAGATGTAGGTATAAATGTTCCAATTATTGTAAGACTTGAAGGAACAAATGCGATTGAAGGTCGTGAGCTTCTTATCAACAGTAAACTTGATATTATTGCCGTCGACAACCTTACTGATGCAGCTTTAAAAGCTGTTACAGCAGCAGCTTAAAAGAGAAAATTCAATGAGTATTTTGGTCGATAAACATAGTAGGATTCTTTGCCAAGGCATTACTGGTAAACAAGGGTCATTTCACACGAAGCAATGTATAGATTATGGGACGAATATTGTTGGTGGAGTTACGCCCGGGCGAGGTGGCACTGAACATTTAGGAGTGCCTGTTTATAATACAATGCAGGAAGCTGTCAATGAAACCAATGCAAATGTGAGCATGATTTATGTACCACCTTCATTTGCCGCAGACGCGATTCTTGAAGCAGCAGATTCAGGCGTATCATTGATAGTTTGCATCACAGAAGGTATACCAGTTAATGACATGGTTAAAGTAAAGTCTTCATTACGCTATAACAAGTGTCATTTAATTGGCCCTAATTGCCCAGGAATTATTACACCAGAAGAATGCAAAATTGGAATTATGCCAGGTTTTATTCATAAAAAAGGATGCATCGGAGTTATATCTAGATCGGGTACTTTAACCTATGAAGCAGTTCATCAAACCACACTAAACGGGTTAGGACAAAGTACTTGTATAGGCATTGGGGGAGATCCTGTTCGAGGGATGAACTTTATTGATTGTCTGGAACTATTTCAGAATGATCAAGAGACTAAGGGTATTATCATGGTTGGTGAGATAGGTGGTATGGATGAAGAGGCCGCCGCTGAATTCATCCAAAAAAATATAACCAAACCAGTTGTAACATATATTGCTGGCGTTACAGCTCCGGCGGGAAAAAGAATGGGTCATGCTGGAGCGATTATTGCTGGCGGCAAGGGAACCGCCGAAGAAAAATACAAAGCTCTGGATGTAGCTGGTGTAGCAACAGTAAGGTCACCAGCAGAGCTTGGTTCAAAAATGCTCGAAGTTATAAATTTATAAGGCTAGTGATTGTAAAGCTTAACCATGGATCATAACGTTAAAGTTGCTATAGCTCAGATTGAACTCGTAGTTGGCGATATTACTGGCAATACTCAAAAAATAATTAACTATTCGCAAAAAGCTCGTGATGAGCTTTGTGCAGACTTGGTCATTTTCCCAGAATTAAGTATCTGCGGTTATCCACCAGAAGACCTTTTGTTTCATAAAAGTTTCAAAACATCAGTTGAAAACTCTATAGCAAAGATACGTGAAAGTGTTTTTGGTATTAGCATACTTGTTGGTTTTCCAGAATATAATCAGAGCCATATTTTTAATGCTTGTGAAATTATACGTGATGGCAAAACCATTGTTCGATACCGGAAGCAGCTTTTGCCTAATTACAATGTTTTTGATGAAGAGCGATATTTTAAAAGTGGTTCTGATTCAGCAGTTTTTAGACTGAATGGGATTACCATTGGGCTTAATATTTGTGAGGATATATGGGGTCCTATGCCAATGAAAAAAGCATTGGCTTCTGGAGCTGAGTGCATAATTGCAATTAATGGATCACCTTTTGAAAAAGATAGTCAAATTAATCGTGAAAAACAGGTTAAAGAACGAATCTCAGACATTAAGTTGCCAGTCATATATGTAAATATGGTCGGAGGCCAGGATGAACTTGTATTTGATGGCGGTTCATTTGCAATGTCGGCAGATGAAAAAATTAAGTTTCGCGCACCTTCATTTGAAGAAGGACTATTTACTGTTGATTTACAAACAAAAAGGTCAGAGGTCAAACTAAAAAATAAATCATTATCAAAATTACTAAATGTTGATGAAAGTGCATACAAAGCAATAGTTAGAGGCACTCGAGATTACATCAACAGGCATGGTTTTCCTGGCGTTTTAATTGGTTTGTCAGGTGGAGTTGATTCAGCATTAGTAGCAACTATTGCTTGCGATGCTATTGGCGCTGACCGTGTTCATGCTGTAATGATGCCGTTTCTATATACTTCAGAGATGAGTCAGGAAGATGCTGCTAAACAAGCAGATAAATTAGGTATTCGTTATGATGTAATTTCAATTGAGCCTATTTATGAGCAAATCATTGCTCAATTAAATCCAGTATTCAAAGATTGCAAAAATGATGTAACCGAAGAAAATATCCAATCTCGCTGTCGCGGATTACTTCTAATGGCCATGTCAAATAAGACAGGATTTATGTTACTCACCACTGGAAATAAAAGTGAGATGGCCGTTGGGTATGCAACACTATATGGTGATATGGCAGGTGGTTTTGCACCTATCAAGGATTGCTCAAAATCGCTAGTTTATCGTTTAGCCAAATATCGAAACTCTCTTGATGCAGTTATTCCTGAGAGAATCATTGTTCGAGAACCATCAGCTGAGTTGCGACCCAATCAAAAAGATAGTGACTTCCTTCCCGATTATACGGTTCTTGATCCAATACTCGAAGCATTTATTGAAAAAGATTTATCTGTGAGTGAAATCACAGATAAAGGATTTGAACGTGATATTGTCATTAAAGTTTTAGGGATGGTTAAACTTAATGAGCACAAGCGTCGTCAGGCACCCCCAGGCGTGAGAGTCACAAGCCGTGCATTTGGAAGGGATTGGCGTTATCCAATAACTTCAGGTTACGATCCTAAATAAATAAAAAACAACTCTTTAAGATTTTTATCTATTTTTTTAGACCAATAAAGTAAGTATTGTTTAATATAAAATAATAGAACTTGATCTTAAAATTTATATCTAATTTTTAAATCAATCTTGTTTATTTTTAAAAGAAAAATCGTTTTTAATCCAATCAAGAAATCCATCTTTTGATTTTTCATTTATCATTAAATTTTCATCTGGAAAGTTGGAAGCAAGGACTCGTTTTACGTCATCTCTCAATTCATTTAGTCCAAGAGCATCATAGGCTGCAATCATTATACGAAGGGATTCAGCATTCCCTGAAGTTCCATTATATTTTTCCAAGGAGGATTTGGCTCGATTTATGGATGCTACATAAGCCCCACGGCGTAAGTAATAATCTGCAATATGATTTTCATAATTTGACATTCTTTCTTTAATGGCGATTATACGTTGTTGAGCATCAGCTGAATATTTACTATCCGGAAAACGCTCAACTAAGCGTCGAAAAGTTGAATATGCAAGCCTCATTTCTCCCGGCGGCCTTTTAGTTGTATCACGTTTAAATTTTTTCTCTAAGAATTTAGTTTCATCTTCATAGTATGAAAGGCCTTTCAAGTAAAGGGCATAATCTACACGTTCATGAATTGGATTTTCACGAATAAAAGTATCAGCCGTCTCTACTGCTAATTCTAGCTGATCACTTTTATAATAAGCATGCAAAAGCTCTAATTGGATTTGTCGTGATAGTTCACTAAATGGAAATCTAGCTTGAATAGCTTCAAAGATTCCAATACCTTTCTGATAATCTGAATTTTCGATAGCTTTTTGAGCGGTCTCATAAGCTTCTACGTAGTTATCTATTTCAGAGCGTTGCTCATCATTATTACTGCAACCACTAAAAGAAAGCGTAAAAAAGATAAGAGCTAAGGAAAGTATAATTCGTGTAAAAAACCAATTTACATAAAAATTTATTTGCATATTAATATCTATATAGTTAATTAAAATTTTATACATTGTCTATTAAGTGACCAAAGTTAAGTAAGTATACCGTAAACTAGAGCTCGATTATGAATGCACTTAAACAAATAAATATAATACCAAATGAATCTGCAGGTTTGAGATTAGATCAAGCTTTGGCAAATTTATTTCCTCAGCACTCAAGAAGTCGTTTAAAGGGTTGGTTACTTAAAGGTGAAATAACAGTCAATGGAGCACCAAAACGCCCAAGAGATATAGTTTCTGGAGGAGAAACTATTGAAATTAAAAGACAAATTAAAGAAAAAATTAAATCGCAGGCGCAACCTATAAATTTTGAGATAGTTTATGAGGATGATGATCTCATAGTCTTGAACAAGCCCGCAGGACTTGTTGTACATCCCGGAGCCGGCAATCCGGATGGCACTTTAATGAATGGTCTTTTATATAATTATCCAAAATTATATGATATTCCACGGGCTGGAATTATTCATCGGCTAGATAAAAATACTAGTGGATTACTTATTGTAGCAAAAACTTTATCCGCTCATACAGCGCTAGTTCGTATGTTGGAGGATAGACAAATTTCAAGGCATTATATAGCCCTCTGTAATGGCGCCCTTACTGGTGGCGGAACAATAAATGCACCAATTTCACGACATCCTGTTGATCGAAAAAAAATGAGTGTGCAGCAAAAAGGTAAAGAAGCAATTACATATTTCACAATTAAAGAGCGTTTTACTTCTTTTACTTTTATAAATATAAAACTTGAAACAGGAAGAACGCACCAAATCCGTGTCCACTTTGCCCACCGTCGAAATGCGTTGGTAGGTGATCAAACATATGGAGGTCGTTTAGCTCTACCCAAGGGCGCATCTGATGAGTTAAATCAGTTACTGCGTCATTTTAAAAGACAAGCATTACATGCGGCCAGACTTGTATTTACACATCCGATTATGGATAAAGTTATTGATCTTGAAAGCTCACCTCCTAAAGATTTTAAAACATTAGTAGATGCGATGCGTCTAAATTCTAGAAATGACTGATTGGATTACTGCAAGTTGGGATGCCCCTAACTCGATAATTGCTGGAACGACTTTACGGTCAGCAAAGAACCTAGAATTACCGCTGCTTGGCAAGCCTTGTTGGCTCAATCAAATTCATGGTGATTCTGTAATCACAGCCACTCATTACAATAAAAAACCGGAGGCTGATGCTTCTATAAGTGGAGATTCAGGTTACTTCTGTGTAGTTCAAACAGCAGATTGCTTGCCAGTGTTATTTTGCTCAAATGATGGAAGTGCATATGCTGCAGCTCATGCTGGTTGGCGTGGGTTGGCTGCAGGTATACTGGAAAATGTAGTAAAAAAAATTACAATTGATGCTTCTGAATTAATCGTATGGTTAGGCCCTGCGATATCTCAATCATCATTTGAAGTAGGGGTAGAAGTAAGAAATTATTTTATAAATTATGATCCTTCTACTGAAATTTATTTTATTTCTAATGAGGGCGGCCAATGGTTTTGTGACCTTTATGCTTTGGCGCATCATAAGCTTAAAATTATGGGTATTGCTAGAATCTTTGGAGGTTATTTTTGTACATACAAT
>NYWX01000056.1 GCA_002685275.1 Gammaproteobacteria bacterium | reverse complement strand
TGCAGGATTAATAGGAACTGAAGCGCAAGCAGGTCTGGCAATTTCGTTCCGAGCATTTTTTATTTTTATAACGTTCGGTTTCGGCCTATCGGCAGCTATGGCTGCACTTGTTGGAAATGCAACTGGAGCCAAAGACTTTAATAAGGCCTTTCAAATTGCAAATAGAGGTATAGGGTTTGGGCTACTAATATCGTTACTATTAATTTTTATTGCATTATGGGTTGGTCCTTTATTAATCAAATTGATTTCAACTAAGGGGGCATACAGAGAAATTGGGATTCAATATTTCAATATACTAACTATAGCTATCCCATCATTTGTTATGTCGTTTGGTATAAATGGTCTTCTTCAATCACAAGGTGACACTGTCTCAATGCAGCGAGCCCAGATTGGAGCTTTTTTTGCCAATGTTGGACTCAATCCACTGCTAGTTTTTGGCATTCCAGGACTCTGGAATGGAATGGGATTTGACGGAATTGCTGTTGCTACCGTAATTAGTCAAACAGGTGTTGTGCTATATGTCGGCAAACAATTATTCAAAAGTGAGTTAATGACCGGATGGCAGCTGGCAAATTTAACTCCAAACCTTGCAACTGCTAAATCTATTACCAGTCAAATGCTACCAACAACTTTAACTATGGTTGTTATGATGACATCTGGTTTTATTGTTCAGTACTATCTTAAAAGCTTTGGAACTCCTGCGGTTGCTGCTTATGGTGTTGCCTTGAGAGTGGAACAGCTTTTTTTATTACCTGTGTTTGGTCTGACAGGAGCATTGCTCCCAATAGCGGCGCAAAACTTTGGAGCAGATCAAAAGAGTCGTACAAGAGAGGCGTTGTTTACCTGTTGGAAGTTTGGATTTATTTTCATGGCAATTGCCTGCCCAATCTTATTCTTCGCCTCTCCTTTACTAATGAGGATGTTTACAAGTGATGTTGACGTAATACAAATAGGTGTAAGCTATTTAAGAATCGACGGTTTTATTTTACCCATTTACATGATGCTATTTGCAATAAATTCATTCTTGCAGGCTTTAAAAAAACCAATATGGACTTTATGGATTGGAATCTATAGGCAATCTTTTGGAGTGGCCTTTTTTGGTTGGATCTTTGTTTATCTATTAGATTTTGGCGTGGTAGGTGTTTGGCTTGGAATTGCTACCAGTGTACTAACAGGGCTTATTCTTTCACTTATCATAACTAGACATGTCGCCAATCAGCTTTTAGGGAAATTTTGGTGAAATTGTTTAAAATTTTTTTGATTTTTAAAAAATTAATTAGGTCTTATGAAAGGTTGAAGAAAAATAAAAATTTGATAATCTAGCATGTATTTTCTGATAAAAAGGCCTCAGCACATTTAAAGATCTTTACTTTACGCTCTTCGTTCATTCTCTGCAGAATCCTTGTTTGAAAGGATAGACGATGATTGGATTTGTAAAAATTCTCATGCTTATCTATAAAACGCCAATACAAGCCATCTACAACATCACACCAATCTCCTTTCTTATAATTACTCATTTTTATCATGTAATTAGAGCCACAGGTGTATGGCTTTGTTGACATTAAGCCGCCATCAGCAAAAGATGCCATTCCAAATACATTTGGTACCATCACCCAATCAGATGAATCAATAAACATCTCCATAAACCATTTATAAATGTGTTTAGGATTAATCTCACTAAGATTCATCAAATTTGCTATTACCATAAGTCTAGGTATGTGATGACCGTAGCCGTCTTTAAGTGCTAATTGAATATTATCATCTAGAGGAACAATACCTGTTGATCCGTCATACCAACTTTTGGTTAGGCAGCGCTTGTGTTGCCAAAAATTACTTTCTTGCTGTTCATTACCCTTCATTTGATATATTCCTCGAATAAACTCTCTCCATCCTAATACTTGCCGAATAAAGCCTTCCACAGAATTTATAGGAGCTAACCCGTCTCTGTATATTTTAAGCACTTTTTTTATAACAATTTCAGGCGTAATCAAACCAATGTTTAAAAAAGGGCTAATACAACTATGGAACAAGAAATTCTCATCAAATCTCATAGCATCTTCATAAATACCAAAATTATTTATTTTGTTTTTCAAAAAAAAATTTAATTGATCCTCTACGCCAATACGATCGACTGGAAACCAAATATTGTTCAAGCTGCCGTGATGCGAATTGAAGTTTTTATCTATTACCTTCTTTACTATGGAATGATATTTTGATCGTTTTGCGGGTTCAAAATGAGGAATTATAATGTTATTGGGGATTTTCTTTCTATTGTCTTCATCAAAAGACCATTTATCGCCTATAGGATTAGAATTTTTATCTATAAGTATTTTAAATTTTTTTCTACCTGTTTTATAAAAATTAGCAAGCCTAAATATTTTCTTATCTTTATGCTGCGAAATAAAGTCTTGGCGAGAAAACATGAACATCGGTGATTCATGAAATTTAATTTTTAAATTATTGGTCTCAATTTTTTTGATAATTCTTTTTTCAAAAAACTTATCTTCAATTTCAAAAAAATTAACCTGCCCCACTCTGTTTTCTTTTATAAAATTTAAAAGAAAATCTTCATAATCACGGCCTTCACTTCTCTCCTCTAATGAAAAATAAGATACTTTAATACCACATTGAATTAACTCATCTCTGTATTCTCTCATTGCACACAAAAATAAATAAATTTTAAGTTTATGATGTTTTTGGTATGTACAAAGACCAAAATCTTCAGCCATAAAAACATGGCCGCAATCTTTTTCTTTTAAGATTTTTGGATCAAATAATTGATTACCTAAAATTACAAAAAAATTTTCACTCATTATCTATAATCTCTAAAAAATAATTATTGTTAAAACAAACATTTTTACAAGGATCGTACTTTTTTTGATTATCCTTTATTAACTAGATGCGTTAAAAAATTAAATTAATGCCATATTGAGCTAAATGATGTTTCAATCTTTACACTGCAATTTGCATCTCATTAGTATAATAGTAAGGTTAGTTTCAATACTATATACAAATTATAAGAGAAAAGATTAGAGGTTTTCGCCTAAACTTTGTACTCTTGTATTTTTTTGATATTAAAAAATTATTAATAATCTCAAAAAAAATAGATTTTATGTGTAAAAATTTTATGAAAAAAAAATTCACAATCTAAAGGTAAATAATATGGGCTTTCTAAAAAACTATGAACCACAAACATATGCATCTTTAAGAATTGTTTCAGGCTTCTTATTTATATTTCATGGTGTTCCAAAGATCCAAGCAATTATTGAAGGTGATGCAGGATGGATGTACTACTTAGCAGGACCAATAGAATTAATTGGTGGTGCTATGATTATGATAGGGCTTTACACATCAGTAGCTGCATTCCTATCAAGTGGATTAATGGCCGGCGCTTATTGGCTTATTCACTTTTCAAAAATGGGTGGTGGTTGGCCTATTAACAACAAAGGTGATGCAGCAGTATTATTTTGTTTTGTGTTTTTATACATTGCAGCTAAGGGTGGTGGCAAATGGAGTCTTGATGAAAGATGTAAATCATAAAAATTTATAGATACGCAATTCTAAAAAAATCATTTTTATGATGTTGCTAGCTGAACAGCTCACATTGATCTGAAATAAACCACATAAGATTATGATTAAGGAGTCAATTTGGTATGGGAATGGATAAACACCGCTGGGGTGGACGCAATAGCCTAAAAGACACCCTCAGAAATGAGATCTGGAAGAAGCTTGAGTCATCGGGGGCAGCTATTGGTAATCCATGGAGTAAAATTCCAAATTTTGATGGCTCCCAAGAAGCGGCTCTTAGATTGACTGAGCTTGATTTCTGGCAATCTGCTCGTGTAGTTAAGTCCAATCCAGACAGCGCTCAAGCATGGGTTCGTTTATATGCATTGCAAGCAGGAAAAATGGTATTCACCCCAGTTCCTGAGTTGACAAAAGATTTTCCATTCCTTTTATTGGATCCTGAAGATTTATCCAGAAAAGGAATAGCTTTTGAACAAGTAATGTACTCAGATGGTGCCGTGCTTCATGGGCAACGAGTTGATTTTAACCAAATGGAGCCAATGGATATTTGTGTAGTAGGTTCTGTTGCTGCGTCTATAGATGGCGGCAGGACTGGGAAAGGCGGTGGTTTTGCTGATTTGGAAATGGGAGTGTTCCGTTCAGTAGGTACGCTCTCAGATGAGTGTCCGGTTGTGACTACAGTCAGCGAAATACAAATTGTTGAAAACGGAGATATCACTCTCGAGGAGCATGATACGCCTATGGATTGGGTCATTACTCCCAAGCGATCAATTGAAACAAAAACTAGTTTACATAAGCCTGGCCCGATAGATTGGACCTCAATGCAAGAGGACCAATTTATCAATATTCCCTTTTTAGAAAAACTTAAAAATGAGCTTAGTAACAATTAAGCTTAATTAAGAACTAACTATTTATCTATTTTTCGCAGCCAATATACAAGGCCATAAACAACTGGGGTATCGAAAAAAGCAATGACAATCTTAAAAAGCCAATAACCAAGAGTCATTGAAATGAATGCCTCAAAAGTAAGCTTGACGGGTGCAAACAACCAAAACGCAATTCCGTTGAAGACCACTGAATCAATGAATTGTGAGCTAATCGTGCTTAAGTTATTACGCAACCAAAGATGGCGCCCCTTAGTAACCTTCTTCCAAAAAGCAAAAGCCCAAACATCGTGGGATTGAGCACATAAATAGGCAGTTAAAGAGGCAATTACAATTACTGGAACAGCGCCAAGGACTGTTTCTAATTCATTCTGATGTAAATAACCACTGGCTGGAGGTAAAGCAACGGCTAACTGTGACATGCTTAAAACTAATAAATTAGTTCCAAATCCTAGCCAAACTATTAATTGGGCTCTTGCCCTTCCATATATCTCACCAACAACGTCAGTTATTGGAAAAGTTAGCCAGTAAGCCATAATTCCACTGGAAATTGTCAAACCCATGAATGTCCAAAGCTTGGCACTTACAATATTAATGAATGCCATGCAAGCTATATAAACACTGAGTAAAACAGCAAACATAATCTCTATAGGTTTCATTTTATTATGGTAAAGCCTTCATAATCATTCATTATAAGAATTCAATAAATCTTCAAATTCATCCTCTAAGCTTTCTAATTCTTTTTCAAATTCGTTCGTATTAAATATATCGCCGAACTCTCTTTCAAGATTCTCAAGTTCTTGATCAAATTCCTTCTCAAGATCTTCTAATTCTTGTTCAATCTTTCCCTCGATATTCTCCAGTTCTTGCTCATAATCTTCCCATTCTTGCTCAAGTTGTTCTTCAAATTTTTTAAAGTCATGGGTGTCAAATAATGCACTTTCTATATCTTCGCGAAAATTAACCAATGAATTTATGAAATTATCAGCAATCTCGTTAAGAAGCTCTTCATAGTTTGACCATTTTGAAATTTGCCAATAATTTTTAACTTTCTTTAATTCGAATTTTGTTATTACTTCTTGAAAATCTGAGTCAAGCATTGAGATGCCAAGAAATGCTTTATCACCATCTTTTTTTAAATATGATAACTCTGCTGATTGAAAAATATTATGGGCAATATCTAAATCTTCTTCGGAAATTAATTTAGTCGATACTGCTTTTGATGGATCATTCCAGATATCACCTAATCCATTTCTAATCGAAGATTCAATATGAGGATTGGTAAAGAAAAAAACCGTTTCAGCCACCTCTTCTGGATTAAAAGATATATCATCACTTTCTATACCAAATGAATCTGAAAAATATTGCTCATAAAATTTAGATGAATCCATAAAGAATTCTCTAAAAATATTTTCTACATCAACGTGTTTATAAAAAAGACTGGGATCTTTTTTTTCAATCGATTGGTGTATCTGAGAAAGACTGTATGACGGAGAAACGCGCCAATAATTAATACTAAAAAAAATAAAAATTACCAATATCAAGAGCCCTATAAAAAGATTTTTAAAATTTAACATTCTTATATTTGCTCTCTTTTATTTATCATGATTCTAATTAATAAATAAGTATGTAAGGAATCTATGACTTTAAAAATTGCTTCATTGCATTGAGAGTACTTGTACTTACATGATGCTCAATTCCCTCACTGTCAATTTCGGCACTCGTTTTATCAACACCTAGTCTAATTAAAAAAGCTAAAACAATTTTATGGCGCTCTTTTGCTGATTTTGCAAGCTGAGCGCCCTCAGCAGTGAGTTGGACTGGTTTGTAGGGCTGAGAATACAATAAATTCTCGTCTTGCAATCTTTTTACTGTCCTAGATACGGTAACGTGACTAACATTAAAATATTTCGCAAGATTCATTACCCTGCATTCGCCTTGCTCCTTAATCAAATCCATAACAGCCTCAACATAATCTTCAGCGGTCTCCGAAGCATGATGTGAGCGAGTTTTTGAGAAGGGTATAGAGCGGGCTTTAATTTTTTTTTCCACTGTATCTACCTCTTTTAAATAGGATTTAAAGATAACAAGATTTTACCTTTGACAATAACCGTAGCCATTGCTACATTTAATATCCGTAGCCTACACTACTATATTCTTGAGAGCATTTAATTTTGGATAAATTTATCATTCAACGCTTACTATTATTTACAATATTAGCCTGTAATTTTTTTTCCCATGTTGCTCTAACAGAAGAAATTCAAGATGACGTTATAGACACGATTTTCGTAAAAGGTATAGAGCAAAGTTTAAATAAAGCTGGGGAACTCAAAAGTATAATTTCTAAAACAGAATTATTGAGCTCTCAACAATTAAAGGATAAACAGGCTTCTAGTCTCACTGATGCCCTGCAAGCTGCAATTGGTGTTCGGGTATCCAATGAATGCTCCATATGCGGAGCCAAGAGAATTATGATTAACGGCCTAAAGGGTGAACATACGAATGTTCTTGTAAATAATATTCCAATACATACCATGCTCTCAGGATTTTATGGTTTAGATGCTATGGCAGTAACAGGTGTAGGAACGATAGAAATAGCGCGAGGTGCTGGTGCATCTCTGATATCTCCGGAAGCCATTGGTGGTACGATCAACTTAGTATCGAAAGTACCAAATAAAAATCAAATGGAAATTGATTCATCTACAGGAGAGCATGGGTATAGTAAAACATCTTTGATGCTTACCGGTGTAAATAAAAACGGAAATAGTCAAGGTAGTTTGGTTTTTCAAAAAGATACGCGTGACCAATTTGATGGCGATGACAATGGTATAAGTGAATCTCCTTTTTTGGATAATCAATCTTTCACATTTACGGGATTTCATAATTTTAATTACTTCACTAACCTTATGGTACGACTTAACCATACAGATTCAGAAGTATTCGGTGGACCAGTGTTAGGTGATATAACAAACAGTATTCGCTCAGCATTGGGTAGTTTTAACGAGGGTGATTCTGAACAACTATTTGTAGATGATGATATTAATGGACGTTTCGTTGGCAATCCCTGGGAGTCAGCAGAGTGGGTAAGCACAAAACGAAATGAGGTAATGACCAATCTTTTGCATAATTTCAATTCCAAATTAAATACATCGATTAGTTTTGCAAAAGTATCTCATGTACAAGATTCTTTTTATGAAGGTATCGATTATTATGCCGATGATATAATGCACTATTTAGATGTTCGCTTTCAGTTTGAAATATCAGGCAAACATTTTTTAACCTTTGGAGCCGATAGTCGCAGAGAAAGGATGCGCTCAAAATCTAATGCGCTCATTGATAATCCAAATTATATGTCTGATAGTTTTGACTATGATGTTTCAGGTTTCTATATAAAAGATAGCTGGACACCAAATGATAAATTTGATGCCGAATTTGCATTGCGCTTAGATAAGATTCAGGCTGATTTTATTGACAGCAAAGAAACACTCAAAGAAATTGAAAAAACATTACTATCACCAAGAGTAGATATGCGTTACAGCCATAATAATGATTTACAATCTCGCTTATCTTTTGGAAAAGGCTATAGAGCCCCTCTATCCTTTTTTGAAAGTGATCACGGTATTTTAGATGCTGAAAAAGGTTATTTAATCGAGGTAACGGAGCTTGAAAAATCTGTTGGTGTAAATTATTCACTCAGTTACACCACTGAAAAACTTATCTCAACCTTTTCTCTTTCCAAGACCAAAGTAAAAAATTTAGCAACCCTAAGTCAAACAAATGAGGGTATTCCAGTCTTGACACAACTTGCTAACACAGCTCAAGTTATGGCAATAGACTGGACGCTTAACTATCAATGGACTGAGCTGTTTAATATTGGAATAATTACAGAAATCTACGATTACAACACGGTTTTCGAAGAGTCCTTTTCTATAGCGCCAATTGAAAAGAGAGCCGCATTGAGTGGGCTTTGGGATAATGAAAGGTGGCGTATAAATTCCTCTGCCAGCTGGGTTGAAAAACGTGATCTTTCAAAATATGGCTATGCTGGGTTTGACCTTAAAGATAGATCTAGCATTAAACCCGACACGGCTCCAGGTTATTTAAACATTGACATGAAAATTGTTTATCAGTTAAGTGATAAAATTAAACTGTATTTTGGTGCATTAAATCTTCTTGATTATAATCAAGCGAGTGATGAATCTTCACCTTTATTGTTTAATGAATACGGTGGGTACGACGTTACATACATTTACGCTCCGATGCGGGGGCGCACCGCGTACTTGGGTTTTGATTTAGAGTTATGATGGCTGAATATTTATGAAAAATTATTTAACAACCTTCTATTTACTTACTTTTTTGCTATACCACCAAGTTACGACTGCAGCGGAATCCAGCCCATTCGAACAGTTACCACCGGTCTACCTGGAGAAATTTGAACGCCTTGATAACTTAAAAAGAGAAACATTAAAAAATTATTATGGCTCGACTATGGCAATTGCTATTTTTGGTATTAATTGTTCTTGGTGTAAAAAACAGCATCGTATGCTCAAGAAATTACAGAATGAATGCCCTAATTTTAATATAGTGATGATGGGAATTGGTCGAGATAAACAAAAATTAAATACAGACCTTAAGCGTAATCAGAATAAATTTCCTGCTTTCAAAATTAATAATAATTTATTGAGTGCTTTAAACAATGAAAATGTTCCTCGGTTGATTCTTTTTGATCCAAAAGGAAATGCGAAATTAAACTTACTTGGATATACAAATAAAATAAAACTGTTATCGTTACTTGATCAGCAGCTTGGTTTTCAATGTCAGGGGTAACGGTCAATTCTTTATTGAACAAGAAAATGGATTTTTTCAGGGGTTAAATTCCAATTAATTTAACTGCAACTTGTTTTGTAAAAAATGAAACTGCTATCACTTCATAATTTAAATTATTTAAAGAACAAAACTCATTTAGCGCTTTAAATTCATCTTGCTCCCAACTCTCATTAATTATAAATTCATCAAAAATGAGAATAGTATCTTTATCCATAACGGATTTGGAAAAATTTAAGGCACATATTGTTGAAGAATATAAATCTGCATCAAAATTTATTATTGATGCAATAGGTCTATTGTCAGAAAAAAAAGCTGGTAGTGTATCCTCGAACTTTCCAACAATAAATTCACCTCCTTTAATTTCTGGAACGCTTCCATCGCTAGAGTAAGCACCGGCTTTTTCGACTCCACTTCCGACATCCCAATCTTCGGGTAAGCCTGTAAATGTATCAAACCCATAACCTTTTTTAAAAACCTTGATGAGATATTTGAATGATGATGCTCTCCAAACACCAAATTCATAGAATGGTTTTGAAGTTTCACTCTTTTTAATAATAGCATCAAAGAAATGCCATTTATCAAAATACAATTCAGGCAACTTTGATAGATTAAAAACCCATGCAAATGAGCGCGTATATGAGTGTTTTTTCAATTCAGATTGAATTAAATCTTCAAACTGTTCGCACTCACCTTGATAAAACCTTAATGCTGCCTTTGTTAACTTTGCTACTAGATAATTTTTGTCTGCTATTAAACACCTATCAATCCAGCTCTCAGCAGTTTTTATGTTTTTTTGAATGCCATATAAATTCCAATATGCATCTGCAAGGTCTGGATTTAATTCAACTGCCTGCTTATAACTTGCCTCAGCTTCATTCAAATTACCTAATTCTTTGAGTGTTACACCTAGGAAATTATAAGCTTCAGGATAATTAGGCTTCAACGATATTGCTTTTTCATAACTTATTTTAGCTTTAACTAACTCACCCAACTCTTTAAACGTATTGCCCAGGTTATTATAAGCTTCAGGATAATTAGGCTTCAACGATATTGCTTTTTCATAACTTATTTTAGCTTTAACTAACTCACCCAACTC
>NYWX01000055.1 GCA_002685275.1 Gammaproteobacteria bacterium | reverse complement strand
TGCTCCCTGTCTGGTCCAGTTGAAATTATATCAATTGGAATGCCAGCGAGCTCTTCAATGCGCTCAAGGTAGTCATGCGCTTTTGCGGGTAAATTGTTAAAATCAGAGATGCCAATAGTTGATTTTTTCCATCCAGGCCAGCTCTCATAAATAGGTTCGCATTCTGAAAACTTATTTATTACATGTGGTAAGTCAGTTATTTCCTTTTTACCAATTTTATAACCAACACAAATCTTTATAGTGTCTAGGTCATCGAGAACATCCAACTTTGTAATGCATAGACCAGAAATACTGCTGTTAATAATCGAATGTCGTAATGAAACTGAATCAAACCAACCACATCTTCTTGCTCGACCTGTTGTTGCTCCAAATTCAGCTCCTACACGAGCTAGGTGAGCGCCTTGGTCATTAAATAATTCAGTAGGGAATGGGCCAGCGCCCACTCTCGTAGTATATGCTTTTACTATACCTAAAATATAATCAAGATTTCTCGGACCAACTCCTGTTCCAGTGCTTGCAGATGCTGCGACTGTATTGGATGATGTTACATACGGATAAGTACCATGGTCGATATCAAGGAAGCTGCCCTGAGCACCCTCAAATAAAATACTTTTATTTGAAGTAGAAAAATCATAAAGTACTTTTGTCACATCTGTTGCTATTGGAAGAATGACTTCAGCATACTGAAGTATCTCATTAAGTGTTTTTGAAAAATCTATAGATTGCTCACCATAGTATTTATTTAAAAGAAAATTATGGTAATCAAGAATTTCTTCTAACTTAGCTGCAAAATTTTCAGTTGATAATAAGTCTGATACTCTAAGCCCTCGACGCGAAACCTTATCCTCGTAAGCAGGGCCAATGCCACGGCCTGTCGTGCCGATAGCATCAGATCCTTTTGCTTTTTCCCTAGCTAAGTCAAGAGAAACATGTGACGGTAAAATTAGTGGACATCCATAGCTTATTTTGAGACGTTCAAAAACAGGTATGCCATTTTCTTTTAATTCGTTGGCTTCCTTTATTAACGCATCCAATGCCAACACAACGCCATTACCAATTAGGCAATCAACATTACTGCGAAGAATTCCTGATGGAATTAGATGCAATACAGTTTTTTCACCATCAATAACCAGGGTATGGCCAGCATTATGTCCACCTTGAAATCTAACAACAGCAGCTGCTTGATCCGTTAATAGGTCAACAATCTTTCCTTTACCTTCATCACCCCATTGAGTGCCTATAACAACTACATTTTTACCCATTATTTCGCCCATCAACGAGGTATTAAAAATAAAAGCACCAAACCAATAATCATAATCATAAAACCAATCTTTCTGATATGGCTATCATCAAATTGTAAAATTTCTGACATTAGTTTGCGGTATCGTCGAGGTGACACAAAAGGAAACATACCCTCAATAATCAAAACAAGTGCTAATGCCATAAAAATCTGAGTAGTTATTGTTTTCCCCTAGATTGGTTTAAGTATTGAAAAAACTCAGTATTAGGATCTAAAACCAATAAATCACCTGCCTTACCCATAGATTTTTTGTATGCATCGATGCTGCGATAAAATGAGTAAAATTCGGCATCCTTTGTATATGCATTAGCATAAATTTCTGCAGCTTTAGCATCGCCGGTTCCTCGAATAATTTGACTATCTCGATATGCGTCAGCAAGTATAATAGTACGATCTTTATCAGCAGTTGATCGAATAAGTTCAGCGTCTTCTCGACCTTCCGCCCTTGTTTCAGCAGCAACTCTTGCACGTTCTTCGCGCATCTGGTTGTAAACAGAATTTCGAACTTCCGAAACAAACTCAACCTGCTTCACTCGAAAATCTACAAGCTCAACACCAATTCCTTGTGCAGTTTCTGCAGCATTTGCCAACATATCTCTCATTAACTCAACTCGTTCAACTGAAATAGCTTCAACAATAGTTCGCTTACCAAATTCAGTAACAATTGAGTTTTTGATTATTTCACGCAATCGATCCATTGCTACATTTTGCGAACCCCCAGTGGAAGTGTAAAAAGGGACTTCATCAACAATTCTCCACTTAACAAAATAATCTACTGTCATTGCGGTACGCTCAAGAGTAAAGACTCGCTGAGGAGCATCATCAATTTTCAAAATTCTACTTGGGAATTTACGAACTGTTTGCAGAATAGGTAGCTTGAAATGTAAGCCTGGCTGGATGTTGGATTCAACAACTTCACCCACTTGTAATTTTATTGCAAGCTCACGCTCATCAACCGTATACGCAGAGAGAGTAATTGCAATTACTCCAAAACCAAAAAGAATAACAAATGGATATTTAATACTATTCATCAGCGGATCCTCCTTTCACGACTGCTACCCATTGAATCATTGGACTCTCGGTCAGTTGAATTCAATTTATTACTCTCTTCAAGAGAAAAATCGGAATCTTTAGAATTATTATTCGACTGACGCATAAGTTGATCAAGCGGAAGATACATTAAATTTCCACTACCCTCAGAATCAATGATAACTTTATTAGTTCGACTGTAAACATCTGATACTGCATCAATATATAGTCTATCGCGGGTAACTCTTGGGGCCTTTTGATATTCTATAAGCAACGCTTCAAAACGTGATGACTCACCTTCAGAATCTGCAATAACACGATCTTTATAAGCTTCAGCATCTTGAAGAACACGCTGTGCAGCACCCCGTGCTCGAGGTATAAGATCATTAGCGTATGTTGTTGCTTCGAGCACATATCGGTCACGATCATTTCTTGCTTTTTGAGTATCATCAACTGCTTCTTGAACAGACTTTGGATAATCAACAACATTCAAGTTGATCGAAGTAACTGTTAGACCAGTTCCTGCACCATAATTTGATAGGGTTTCTTGAAGCTCTTCGATTGTTCTTTCTGGAATTTCTTCTCGCTGATTTCCAATCAATAAATCAAGAGAACTAGTTCCAACTACGCCACGAAGTGCACTTTCCGTCACATCCTGTAAAGTAACCTCAGGATTGGCAACTTCAAAACTATATAAAACTGGGTCAGTACGACGATACTGCACAACAATATCAATAAAAACGTACTGTTCATCAGCAGTGAGCATCTCAGTACTGAAGTTATAATCATTTACTTCCTGAATATTTATAATACTCACAGTCTCAACTGGATAAGGATAATGCCAGCGTAAACCGGGCAACGAAGTCTCGGAATATGCGCCGAATCTTTGTACAACACCACGCTCAGCTTCATCCACTCTATAAAACCCTGTCAGCGACCATGCAATTACCAACACTATAATTAATGCAAATCCTCCTAATGGACCGCCACCAATTATGCTATCAAAACGCTTTTGCCACTTACGCGCTATCTGATCAAGATCGTTGGGCTGATTGCCTCCCTTTTTCCATGGATCCCTTTTCCAAGGATCATGGCCATTACCTGAATCTTTGTTACTCATGATATTTATATTTTTCCTATTATTCCGTTATTAATTTCCATTTTAAGATTTTCATGCTTCATAAATCTCTGCAAGTCTTTTTCTGCTATTCGCAACATTAATCTAGAGCTTCCATCATTTTGAATTTCCTCTTTTACAACAGCGCCAAGCTCAAACAGTCTAGCCCGTTGACGAGCTTCGGTTGGCTTCAAGCAAATAGTTTGCTCCATTTTTTCTTTTTTTAAGCGATTTGAAATTGCATCTTTCAATAAAGATAAACCCTCACCACTTTCTGCTGACAACCAGACCGCATAACTTTCATCATTGCTATCATTAGTTACCCAAGCTTCCCGATTTAATTTATCAATCTTATTGTACACACGTATTTGAGGAATTTTGTCTGCTTTTAATTGATGCAAAATTGCATTTACCTGAGAAATACGCTGCCATCTGTTTGGATCGCTAATATCAATGAGATGGAGAATTAAATCTGCTTCTCTCGCTTCTTGCAAAGTAGATTTAAAAGCCGCAATAAGCTCAAGCGGTAAGTCTCTCACAAAACCAACAGTATCAGCTAAAACTATGCGCTTTTCATTAAAAAGATCTAAATGTCGAACCGTGGGATCTAAAGTTGCAAACAACTGATCCTGCACATAGGCATTAGCGCTTGTTAGTGCATTAAAAAGTGTTGATTTACCCGCATTGGTATAACCAACTAGTGCAACAGTTGGGATATCAGCTTTTAAGCGATTCCGTCTATTCATTGAACGACGTACGTCTACTGTCTCAAGTCGATCATTTAATTGTCGTATGCGTGCTCCTATGAGTCTTCTATCAGTTTCTAATTGCGTTTCCCCTGGACCTCGTAAACCAATACCACCTTTTTGGCGTTCTAAATGGGTCCATCCTCTGACTAAACGCGTCGATAAATGCTTAAGTTGCGCTAATTCAACTTGTAGTTTTCCCTCAAAACTTCGTGCTCTTTGAGCAAAAATATCAAGAATCAATCCAGCTCGATCAAGAACCCGACATTTTAAATCTGCTTCTAGGTTTCTTTCCTGACTGGGCTTCAATAAAGGGCATGAAATAACTAAATCTGCATTGTTTTGTTGAATAAGTTTTTTAAGCTCATAAAGTTTACCCTTTCCAATAAAATATTTTGAATTTGGGCGTTTACTAGATGCATAGATTTCTGCAACCACGGTAGCACCAGCCGAATTAGCAAGTTCAAGAAATTCTTTTTGATCAGATTCTTCAGTGAAACTATTTTGGCCAGAATGAATTAGAATTACTCTCTCACCACTTGTTGGGCGCTCAAACAATTATAATCCCCTCATACAAATTCAACATAAGATTAACTTTCGGTGTCTGCAGATTCATCATTTAAGATTGAAAGTCGGACACTACGCGAGGGTACAACAGTAGAGATTGCATGCTTGTATACCATTTGATTGACACTGCTCTTTAGTAAAATTACAAATTGGTCAAATGAATCAATTTCTCCTTGAAGTTTTATTCCATTGACGAGATATAAAGATACCGGGATTTTCTCCTTTCGTAATATATTTAAAAATGGGTCTTGAAGCATTTGGCTTTTAGCCATAATCAAACATCCTTATTAGTATTATTTTATAGATATTCACCCTTTATGGTGCATAAATAGTTATAACTAGGATTAGCTAGAGAAAAAATAATTTAAAGTTCTGCAGCTAGGATTAAAAAATTTATTCTAAATTATTTGTAATATGAGTGGATATAGTGTCAATAATGCTGGCTTCAAGTGGATTAATAAAAAACACATCACTCTCAGAGCGTAGCCAGGTTAATTGTCGCTTTGCAAGTTGTCGGGTTGCAAAAAGACTGCGATCTCTAGCTTCTTGCCAAGAACAGTCACCATCAAGATAAGTCCAGAACTGACGGTAACCTACAGCACGCATCGATGAACTAGTCTTCTTTAATAAAGGTCGATTTCTAAGTATTTTAAGCTCTTCTTCCAAACCTTTACTTATCATTTGATCAAGGCGAACTTCTATCAATTGATGAAGCAAAGCACGTGGTTCAATAACTAGTGCAATTTTAATAAAATTAATATTGTTAGTGTCACAATCAATTTCCTTATGCCAGTCTGTGATTGATTTACCACTAATGTAAAATACCTCTAATGCTCTTTGAATTCGCTGACTGTCATTTGGATTAATTCTTGCTGCTGCTTCTGGATCACATAATTTTAGGTCATCATGCAATGATGGCCATCCTCTAACTCCAGCATCAATATCGATAATTTTTCTAGTTTCATCGTTTTTTAAAGGAAGCTTAGCGATACCCTTAGTTAATGCACGAAAATACATCATAGTCCCGCCAACAAAAATTGGAATGTTACCTTTTGCGGTGCTGGCTGTAATTGCAGCAAACGCATCGCGTACAAACTCACCAGCTGAATAACTATTCTCAGGATCACGAATATCAATTAACTGGTGAGGAACTTCATTCAAACATGATACATCGGGCTTTGCCGTGCCAATATTCATTCCACGATAGACCATTGCAGAATCAACACTAATAATGTCAGATGGAATTTTTTTAAAAAGACTAATTGCTAAATCAGTCTTTCCTGATGCTGTAGGTCCCATTAAAAGAATCACATTTTGCTTCATCAAATTTCCAGAAGTTTTTTAAAAAAGCATTCCTTTAATTCAAAATTGTATATTTTCCTCAAAGTTAACCACCAGCTACTTGTGGAATATTAAGAGTTTGCCCAACACGAATTTTATCGTTTGAAAGATTATTGAATCGGCGAATAGCAGTTGGGCTAACATTATAGCGCTCTGCAATTTGCGAGATAGTATCACCACTTACAATTATATGCCGAAGTTGAATTGAAGACTTATTACGCAAGTTATAAGCAATTTGAGTATCCGGTGGAGGGTTAGTGTAAAAATAACTTTTTATACCCTTCAATAGTGCATTAGCTAATTTCTCTTGATGTTTTTTATTTCTTAACTTCTTTTCATCAGACCTATTTGAAATAAAGCCCGTTTCAACCAAAATTGACGGGATATCTGGTGCCTTTAGGACTAAAAATGACTTTTGCTTAATTTCCTTACTGTGCATATTTGTAATTCTACTCATTTCACGACTGATTTTTGCGCCAACATCTAAACTTACGCTTAAAGATTCTTTCTGCGATAAATCCAATAACACAGAAGCCAGTAATTCTTCTTTATCATGCAAAGAGACACCTCCGACACTTACTTGTGAAGTCTCCCTTCTTTGAAGTTGTCTTGCAGCCTCATCATTTGCACCTTTTAAGTTCAAAGCAAACACAGACGCGCCATTAGCTCGTGAATCATGAAATGCATCAGCATGAATCGAAATGAAAAGATCTGCTTTATTTTCGCGAGCCCTTGCAATGCGTTCGCGAAGCTCGATAAATACATCACTTTTTCGAATCAGCAATGCCTGCATTCCCTGTTCTGCATTTATTCGACGCGCCAGTTCTTTGCTTATCGCAAGATTTATATCCTTCTCATGGGATTTGCGGCCCACTGCTCCCGGGTCACGACCGCCATGCCCAGCATCAACTGCAATAATTATATTCCTTCTAGATTGATAGCTCTCATCAATACGCTTTGTAGTTGTTGCGTTTTCAGGTCTAACAAGGTCAATTACTAACCTGTCTCCATATTTAGAGTTAGGCCCTGCCCTGAAGCTTCTTGCAATTATCTTCTCACTCAAATCTAAAACCACACGCAATTCGCCATTAGGACGCATTGCACTTCGAATAGAACTCACAAAGCCAGTTTGATTAGGTAATTTATTAAATGATTTGGATAAACGACTATTTTTTATGTCAATAACAAGGCGGTTAGGTCTTTGTAAACTAAATATGCTGTGACTGACTGAATTGCTAAGATCTAGAACAACACGAGTTTTATTGTTTTCAGACCAAACACGAATATTTTCGACAGTCGATACAGCATTTGCTAATGAATTAAGCAAAAAAATAAGTGATAAAAGCAACAATCGCATACAAATCATCACAACATAATATTTTAATTTAAAATTTTGTTAAGTAAGTATACAAATTTAACGAAAGAAACCAAGTATTTAATTTGAAAATTATTTAGATTATTTCAATATTTAATATTTTTAATCAATGATATGCCGCGACCACTAAGTCCACTAATTAGCACTCTGCGAGAAAAGCCATCATAATGAAGCTCTATATTAATATCAGCATTTGCGGCAAGGCTTGGGACCCGCTCGGGCCATTCAACTAGACGTAACCCATGCTCTAAATCATTCCAACCCAAATACTCTAGCTCTTCAGGATCAATTACTCTGTATAAATCAATATGATATATAAAAACAGCTGGCAAATCATAAGGTTCTATCAAAGTATAAGTTGGGCTTGGAACCGGTCCAATATATCCAGCTGTCTTGATAAAAGAACGCGCAAAAGTAGATTTTCCAGAGCCTAATTCGCCATTTAGCAAAATAGTCCAGCCAGACTTATTTTCGGGTAATACATTATAAAATTTTGTTGCCAGATTAATGGTTGCCCTTTCATCTTTTAGAAATTTATTCATAAAATATCCACAGTATTTAGCAAATTGAATTATTTCAGTCAGTAAATAGATGTCTCTTAGAATTTTATTAGTTATAAATGGATTTAATAAAAAATATAAAAAAATTAATACTAAAATATGTCTTGTAAAAAATAAGTTCAATATAATGTTTGATTATAACTAAGATTAAAAAACTATTGATCAGAAATAAATTTATAAACGTATTTTAAATTACATATTTTGGGCCAAAATGCTTGTGATAGACAAAGGATCTAAAACCATTGATTTTTCATCACTAAAGAAAGATATCGTTTCTTGGAGTCATGAAATTGGTTTTCAAAAAACTGGTGTATCAGATATTAATCTATCTGAGGCAGAAGAAAAACTTACCAAATGGCTGAAATTAAAATTTCATGGCTCAATGAAATACATGGAAAAGCATGGCACTAAACGATGTAGACCTCAAGAGCTTGTGCCAGGTACAGTAAGGATAATTACTGTCCGTATGGATTATTTACCTCAAGAACAAGAATTAGCAATTAACCATTTAAACAATAATAAAAATGCTTATATTTCTCGATATGCCCTCGGTCGTGATTATCATAAAGTTTTAAGAAAAAAACTAAAATTGCTTGCAAAAATCATTGAAAAAAATATTGGAGAATTTGGATATCGCATATTCGTAGATAGTGCGCCTGTTTTGGAAAAAGCACTCGCTGAAAAATCAGGTTTAGGTTGGATTGGAAAGCATACAAACCTCATTGATAAAAATAGAGGCTCTTGGTTTTTCCTAGGGGAATTATATACTGATTTACCGCTACCAACAGATCTCAGCGAAACTTCTCATTGTGGAACTTGTAGTGTATGTATGGATGTTTGCCCAACAAATGCAATCGTAGGGCCATACTCTTTAGATGCAAGGCGTTGTATTTCTTACTTAACGATTGAAAATAAGGGGTCTATACCAACCGAATTTCGTAAGGACATAGGAAACAGAATATATGGTTGTGATGATTGTCAATTATTTTGTCCCTGGAATAAATTTGCAAAACCAACTGGAGAAAATGATTTTGCTCCACGCCATAAGCTAGATGATGCTCAATTAACAGAGCTTTTTTACTGGGATAAAGCAACCTGGCTTTACAAAACAGAGGGTAGTGCAATCAGAAGAATTGGGTTTGAAAGGTGGCTAAGAAATATTGCGGTAGCTCTGGGTAATGCAGATACTACGACTGAAATTCTAGATGCACTCAATTTTAGAAAAGATGATAAGTCTACTTTAATTTCAGAACATGTAAAATGGGCGCTGGAGCAGCACAACAAATGTTAAAGTGTAAAGCATTTATTTAAATTTAAATTTGAACAATAGCATTATCTATTAAACGTGTTAAACCTAATTTAGCTGCCGTGAGTATTACGAATTCCTTGCAATTACTGCTTGGTACCCCTAAATCATGTAAATGTCTTATTGAAAAATATTCAACAGAGAAGCCTGCGCTCTTAAGTGATTTTATTGAATCTTTTTCTAGAGCCTTAAAATCTTTATCTCCCTTCTTCAATTTTTCTCCCGCTTGCATCAAAGATTGATACAAAAACGAGGCATTTTGACGTTCATAATCATTTAAGTATTGGTTTCTTGAGCTCATAGCAAGGCCATCATGTTCGCGAATTGTTTTACCAGTGATTATCTTTACAGGTAAATTTAGATCTGAAGACATGTGCCGTATAATAAGTTGCTGCTGAAAATCTTTCTCGCCAAATACTGATATATTTGGTTGTACCATGATAAATAATCGCGCCACTACAGATGTTACGCCATCAAAATGGCCGGGGCGACTTTTGCCACAAAATTGCTTTGATATAATTGGCACTGAAATTGAAGTGGCTTCTTCTAGACCATGCGGGTAAATTGTCTCTTTACTTGGTGCAAATATTAAATCAGTAGAGGTTTTATTTAGGTGTTCTATATCGTCATCAAGGTTACGAGGATACTTATCAAAATCCTCATTTTTTCCAAATTGCATTGGATTAACAAAAATACTGACTATGACCTTACTTGCATATTTATTGGCAATCTCTACAAGTGAGCTATGCCCCTTATGTAAATTACCCATTGTCGCAACTAATGCAATATATTCGTTATTTTGACGCCACTCATTAAGCTTTTCTTCTAGCTCCAGTCTGTTTTTAACTACTTTCATGAAAAGCAGTGTTCGGGTCCAGGATAGCTTCTATCTTTAACCGCATTCACATAAGCCTCTACTGCCTTAAGCGGAGAATTAAAATTAGCTTGAAAATTTTTAACAAATTTTGGTGTTCTTCCTCTTGTTATCCCAAGTAAGTCATAAAGTACTAAAATTTGACCATCAACGTTTGGTCCAGCGCCGATGCCAATTACAGGAACCTCCAATGTTTGAGCAATAATTTTGCCAACTTCATTAGGAACACACTCAAGAAGCACAACATCTGCTCCTGCATCCTGTAGACGCTGAGCTGAAATCAGCATGTCTTTAGCTTTATCCGGCTCTCTTCCTTGAACCTTAAAACCACCAACCTTATGAACTGATTGTGGCTTTAGTCCTAAGTGAGCACAAACAGGTATATCATGTCTAGCGAGATGCTCAACAATATCAACTTGATCATCACCTCCCTCAAGTTTAACCATCATTGCGCCCCCTTCCTGCATAAGGCGAACTGCATTTTCAAGAGCTATACCCAATTTTGTATAACTCATAAAAGGCATATCAGCAACTAGAAAAGCCCGACTTAAACCACGGGATACTGCTTTAGAATGGTAGATAATATGATCAACTGTTACCGGGATTGTCGTATCATGGCCTTGTATAACCATACCAAGTGAATCACCTACTAGAACTAAATCAGCACATGCCTCATCAACAAGGGCAGCATAGCTGGCGTCATACGCTGTTATACAAGCAATTGGTTTGCCCTCTTGCTTCATTTTTTGCAAGGTGGATACATTAATGGGTGGCTGAGTCATTCCACGTTGTTCAAGTTGAGTATACATAGTCTCGAAGGATATCAGGCAAAAGCTGCTTGTGTGGGATTAAAAAAACGTCTTCCACTTTTTGTGGATTCAATTTGTTCAAATAATTGCTCATAATCGATATCATTATTGATAGGATTTATTTGTGAAGTATTAACAATAAGCAAAGGTCCATCATTATAATTATGAAAAAATTGTGCGTATGCATCAATTAAACGCTCTAAGTATTGTCTCTCAATATACCTATCATTTGGAAAATCTCGTCGAACTAAGCGCTGCATAATAGCATCAACAGAAGACTGTAAATAAATGACAAGATCAGGAACTGGTGCTTCTATTGCTAAATTTTTAACTATTTGCTCATAAAGATTTAATTCTTCAGCATCTAAATTTAACTCTGCAAATAATCTATCCCGAGTAAAAAGAAAATCAGATATTCTAACCTCTGAAAATAAATCAGTTTGCCTCATTTTTTCAATTTGACGAGCTCTAGCAAACAAAAAAAACATTTGAGTAGGAAGTGCGGCCGATTTTCCATCACGGTAAAACCGCTCAAGAAAAGGATTTTCTTCTATGTTTTCAAGCATTAAATCGCCCGACAAACTGTCCGCCAATCTCTGTGCTAGCGCCGTCTTACCAACGCCAATTGGTCCTTCAATCGCAATGTATCGAGGTCCTAGTGTTGCTCTTTGCAAACGGTGTATGGTCACTTACTTACTCATTAAATTTGTGATATCCCAGTTTTAGAAATATTTGAAATTAAGTTCCTAATTCTACCTAATTTAGGAACATACAGCTCTGGAGCTAATTCTCCAAGTGGTAACAATACAAAATTTCGCTCGCTAATGCCCGGATGAGGCACAATTAAATTCATTTCATCAAGAATTTGATCGGAATAAATTAATAAATCTAAGTCCAGAGTACGCGGACCCCACTGAATTGCAGAGCGCTTTCGGCCACACTCATTCTCAATCTTCTGCAATTGTTTAAGTAAATCAAAAGCTGTTAATTGAGTAATTACTGAAGCGGCTGCGTTAATAAAGTCGGGCTGATCTTCGATGCCAAATGGCTTCGATAGATACAAAGATGATTGACTAATTAAAACTGTTTTAGGAATCTGAGCTAATAGAGTAAAGGAAGTTTTTACCTGAAGTATTGGGTTTTCAAGATTGCTCCCTATTCCTATGTATGCTGGATACCAGTTAACTTTCATTTTCTCTTAATGAGTTTGTTCTATCTTGTATTGTTTCGCTTTTGATAAGTTTTTTTCCTTTTAAAATTTTCGTTTATATTAAAGCTAATGAGTTTGTCTTCGTTCTTTTGTTTTTGAATATCCGTCCAAAATTTCGCCAAGCTTTTATCTGCTTGCCCAACCTTAGATAATAAAATCATAAAATCAAATGCAGCCCTGAAACGACGGTGATTTAGAAAATTCATAGCTCGTTTTCCGCGAGTTATTTTAAACCTTGGCTGCAAAAAAAGCATTTCCCTCATTGGGACGGTAAATCTTTTTGGTAAAGAAATATGCTTTTGTTGGTTAGATACAATTTCATACGCAGCAATGTTGAGTGCTTGAGTGAGCGATATCTTTTCACGTGCTATTTTTTTTTCAGCTAACTTCATTACTGGCGCCCAAAGGAAAACACCCAATAAAAACATCGGTGTTACTGACTTAGAAGCAGCTACTCGCTCATCTGAATTTTGAAGAGCGGCATGTATAAAATCTAAGAAGCCTTTCTCGCATGACAGCTCTTTTCCAGTTTCAGGAAACAACTCACAAAACAAATTATATTTGAGTAATAAATCGAAAGTTGCTTTTGCATTTCCTGAATGGAATAGTTTTAAAAATTCATCAAATAATCGTGCAGCTGGAACATTTGAAAGTAAACCGGAGTTGGCTGTAATTGCTTTAACTACATCAGAATCAATGCTTAGTTTTAACTTGGAAGCAAAACGAACAGCTCGCAACATTCTAACGGGGTCTTCATGAACTCGCTGTAGAGGATCGCCAATAAAAACAATGCGTTTTTGAGTAATATGTTTATAACCACCAACGTAATCCCAAATACTGGAGTCTTTAATATTGTAATAAAGTGCATTGCAGGTAAAGTCGCGCCTCCATGCATCTTCATCGATTTTACCGTAAACATTATCGCGTAAGATTCTCCCCTTGACATCAAAAGTAAGATCATCGGTCTTATTAATTGCGGCTGCCCTAAAGGTTGCGACCTCAATAATTTCACGACCAAACCTAATATGCGCCAAACGAAAACGACGGCCTATTAAACGGCAATTATTAAATAAAGAACGAACTTCTTCTGGAGTTGCATTGGTTGCAACATCAAAATCTTTAGGATTCAAATTTAGTATTGCATCCCGCACACTGCCACCAACTAAAAAAGCTTGATAGCCAGCCTTATCAAGACGATAAAGTACTTTTAAGGCTGCACTAGAAATGTCTTTACGCGATACATTATGTTCGGATCGCTTAATAATCTCAGGGTTTAAGGATTTTGATTTCAGTTTTTTTCCCTAAATAATGTTCATAAGGTATTTAAGAATATATAGTATCAGCCAAATAAGTATTTAGGTGACATTATATGAAAATGCCCAGATTTATTTCTCTTTTTAAAATATTCATTTTTGCAAACACTTTATTCTTTGTTGGATGTGGGGGTGGTGGTGGCATTTCTTCAGCTTCGACCGCAAGCACACTTCAACCGAGCTTTTCATCAATAAATTCATTACCTGTTATTTATTTAGAGACTGAAGCTAATGCCACCATTCAAAGAAATGATTACACTAACGGAACTGTACAAGTAAACGGTCAGGGAATCGTTGATTCTATGCCCGAAGTTACCATGAAAATTCGAGGTAGAGGCCATTCAACTTGGGGTGCACATCCAAAAAAACCTTACCAAATGAAGTTATCTGACTCGAATGTTTTTTTGGGTATGCCGCAGAAAAAAACATGGTTATTTATGGCAGAATATTCTGACAAAACTATGTTACGCAACCGCCTTGCAATGGAGTTAGGGTACCTAAGTAATCTAGATTGGACTGCTAAAAGTCATTATGCCGATGTAGTTCTTAATAACGTACCAATAGGAACCTACCGCATCAGTGAGAAAGTTCAAGAGGGTTCAAATCGTGTCGACATCGGTGACAATGGTTTTTTACTTGAAATTGACTATGCCGGTCATAATCGCTTAGATGTCGTCGAGGATATTTATTTTGAAACCAACCAAATATCACTTCAAAATGGTAATGGCGCAGGAAATGTTATTCAAGTAAAGGAGCCCGATCTAGATCAAGGAGATCAGCAACATGACTTAATAAGAGATCATATTATTGACTTTGAAACAGCTTTATTTAGTGCAAATTTTACTGATCCTGTTAATGGTTATTTACCATATGTTGATATCGATAGTTTTGTCGATTGGTTTTTAATAAACGAAATTGCAAAAAATCAGGATGCAAAAGCCTATTCAAGTATCTATTTACATTATATTCCTGGCCAAAAAATAAAAATGGGTCCAATCTGGGACTTTGATTTAGGTTTTGGCAATGTCGACTATGATGATCCTACCTATCCTCAAGGATGGTGGGTTTATTACCATTGGTGGATTGAAAGGTTAATGCAAGATCCTTCATTCGTAAACAAAGTCAAAGAACGCTTTACATATTTTAAAAGTAAAGAACAATATCTTCTTTCAAAAATTGATGAATTGTCTCAAATGCTTGGAAGAAGTGCTGCTAAAAATGACGATATTTGGGGTACTCTAGGAGTTTATGTCTGGCCAAATCCAGTAGTATTTAATACTTACAATGAAGAAGTGGCATATCTTAAAAGCTGGCTTCAAGATCGTCTTCAATGGATGGACTCAGCAATTTCTCAACTTTAAATAAATAATTTTTTTTAGTTTTATATTTAATCAAAATAAAATATTGATTTATTTTTTAGTAAATATAATTTTTTTAATTTAATATTATCTATAGCTTTTAGAGCTAAAATATGTACTTTTTAAGGATAGTTAAGCATGAAGAAAGTATATGACGCCCTAAATAATATCGAAGCTCACCTTGCCCTTCATCAGTTACAGCAAGCTGGAATACATGCTTACATTGAAGGTGAGCATCTTCTGGGAGGAATGGGAGAATTACCTGCCATTGGCAGTATTTGTATTATGGTTAACGACCAAGATGAGGCTGAGGCCAATGAAGTAATTAATAATTGGGATAATATAGAAATCAATTAAAAGATAGCTCACAATTTTAAAATAGAAAAAATAAAGGTTTGAACTTATAAATGAAAAATACAGGTTTACTTAGACGCGTCGGTTCAATGCTCTATGATATTTTACTTATCCTCGCATTAATGATTATCGTTACATATGCTTTTATTGCTGCCCAGAATGGTGAATCCGTTGAACCGGATGATAATTTTATTTACCAAATCACGTTGATATTGGTTGTCTATTTTTTCTTTATTGGATTTTGGGTGAAAAGTGGGCGCACTCTTGGCATGCAGTCATGGAGGCTTCAGCTTGTCGATGAAAATGGTCAACGTCCAAATTTGACTGCTGCAACAGTAAGATTTTTTTCTTCCTTATTATCTTGGCTTCCATTTGGATTAGGTTTTTTGTGGCAATTGTGGGATAAAAATCAACTTACATGGCATGATCGGATAAGCAAAACTAAAATTATTTATTATCCAAAAGGAAAAAACTAACGAATTCGTGATAATAAAAATACTGTAATTGCTAGTAAGGTTACTGAAGGCAGCCAAGTTACAAAGATTGGATTCAAATTAAATACCTGACCCGAATTAGCAAGGGTTTCACTAGCCAGATAGTATGACAAACCAATCATTATACCAATCATCAATCGGCCCCCAGCGCCGCTTGAGCGTAAAGATCCAAATACAAATGCTAGTGCCAAGATTGGCATAATTATTATTGTGCTTGTTCGTGAAACTCGATGCCAGAATTCAGTTTCATACTTTGTTGCATCAAGATTATTTCTTTTTAAATAATCAATATAGCTCAGCATTTCTCTGGCCGACAAGCTAAGTGGTTTTGCAAGGGAGCTTCCTAAGAGGCTTGAATCTATTTCAAAATTTTCAACAGATAGCTGCGATTCTGATATCTGAACACCATTTCTTTGGAACTTTGTTTCTCTGATATTTTCTAAAACCCAATTATCATTCTCGTCAATTCCAGAGTTTTCGGCAACAGCAATTGATTCAAGCTGGTCATTTTCAAATTTATAAATATGCAAATTTCCAAATTCAAACTCTGAATTAACTCTTTCTAAATGCAGATAGGCTGACCCATCCTTAACCCAAGCTTCATTTCCAAACTGATTCTTGTCATTATTGTAACGAGCTTCCATCCTCATATCACGAGCATAAAAATCCAGAGGTGGGCCTATAAATTCCCCTAATAGACCTGTAAGAATCAACATGACAAAGCCTGAAAGAGCCGTCATAGATGATAATTCAAAAATAGATAGCCCGGCAGAACGCATAACAATTATCTCACTATTGTTAGCTAGTGCGCCTAACCCAAGTAAAGAGCCTATTAGAACTGCCATAGGCAACAGTTCAAATGCAAGGTTAGGTAATCGTAAAAAAATATAAAGAACAGCCTGTGAGGTCTGATAGTTAGCCTGCGTATCCTCTATTTCCGCAATGAACTCAAAAAAACCTGCTAATGACAATAAAACAGTAAGAACCAATATAGTGTTTGTCGCAATAGTTCTTAAAATATATTGATATAAAATACTATTCATTTTTCAGCCTTTGAAAATAACCATTTTGAATACCAATCAATAGGAAGCCAGAAATTAACATAAGACCATGAACCCACCATATACCTAAGCTTGAAGAAATCGCACCTTGCTCTAGCCAAGCTTTGGAGGCGGTCATCAAATTTAAATAAATAATAAAAACTAAAAGGCCAATTGCGAGGCGTTCATACTTTCCGTCTCTGGGTCTACTTCGACTCAATGGAACCGCCATAATTGCCAAAATAACTGTTGATATCGGAACACTAAGACGCCATTGCAATTCTGCAATATGTTCAAGATCACTTGATCCTAATAAATCCGAAAAAGTCATGGATTTAGCGCGTTTAGTTAATGGTTCAAGTCTTGGTAGACGATAAGGAATTCCATGTTCTTTGAACTCAATTATACGAAAATCAGTAGTTCCGGGGATGCCTTCATAACGACGACCATTATGTAACACTAAGAGCCTTAAGTTCGGATCATCAGATTCAATCATTTCACCCATATCTGCGGTAACAATTTCAATTACACCCTTGTCTGATTGGCGCTGCATAAAAACCTTCTCTAAAAAACCATCCGTTGTTAAATTGCGGCCGTAAACAACGGCTCGATCAGGACTTAAAACTGTAAACTTGCCTGGCTCAACACTTGCAAGATCTGCACCCCTTTTAGCTTCAGCGCCAATTAGATCAACTGCATACATAGCGGATGGCCCGCCCTGAATTGAAAGCCATGCAACACAAGCAATCAGCGGCGTCATAAACCAAAAAAGTGGTCTATATATGCCAAACAACCCAACTCTACATGCCATCATTGCTGGCATTTCACTATCTCGATATAAACGGCCAAGCGCTAACATTATTGCAAGAAATAGCCCAATTGGTATTAAAATTGTTAAATATTGAACAATGGAGAGACTAACTACATCTAATGCTGCATATTTAGGAAGTTTGCCCTTTGCAACATCTCCAAGAATACGGGCAAATTGATTCGTTAAGAGAATCAACAAGAGAACTAAAGTAACGCCAAACCAGGTAATGGCTATTTCGCGAAAGATATATTTATCAAGTATTCGAATCATCAAGGTCCTGGAATGACGTAGCTGTGAGTGACTTAAAGCGTTAGACTACCGTTTTTATATTGTCCGTAACAGTCCCGATTAAAAAAAGGTAAGAGGAAAACTATGAAATACTTTACAACTATGAGCAAAGCATCAAATAGTGATGCTGACTGTGTAATTATTGGAGTCTATAATCGCGGTAAACTTTGCACTAGTGCGAATGTTATTAATACTGTAGCTAAAAACTACATTCATAATCTTATTAAATCTGGTGATATTTCCAGTGATCTTGGTCAAGTTGCTTTATTAAATAAAGTGCCTGGATTTAAAGCTAATCGAGTTGCTGTAGCGGGTCTCGGCGCGGCTAACTCATTAGATGTTATTGGTTTTAAAAAAGCTATATATGCATGCGCAAATTCACTTAGAAATTCTAAAATTAAAACCGTTTTAAATACACTCACGCTGGAGCTTGTAAAAGATTGTAGCGCTTACTATCTTGCTCGACATTCCGTAGAAACTATTCATGATGCTTTGTATTGCTTTGATAAAGTACAAAGTGGCAAAAAGAAAACATCCATTACTTTGAGATCTATTGGGCATTCCATTAAAAAGCAAAGTGAAAAGTTAAAAGCTGATCGTGGTTCACAACATGGTGATGCTATTTCACAGGGTGTAAAGCTTGCAAAAGACTTAGGCAACTTGCCTGCAAACATTTGTACACCTAGTTACCTTGCAAGAGTTGCAAAAAAATTATCAACCAATATCAAAAATTTAAAAACGCAAATTTTAAATGAAACTGAGATGAAAAAACTTGGAATGGGGTCATTTCTTTCTGTAACTGCTGGAGCCACTGAACCGGGCAAAATGATTATCATGCAATATAAAGGTGGAGGAAAAAATAAACCGATAGTATTAGTTGGCAAGGGAGTTACTTTTGATACTGGTGGCATCTCACTCAAGCCTGGCGCTCATATGGATGAAATGAAATTTGATATGTGCGGTGCAGCTAGTGTTATTGGTACAATGTTAGCAGTAAGCAGTATTAAGCTAAACATTAATCTAACAATTGTAGTTCCGGCTGTTGAAAATATGCCTGCAGGCAATGCAACCCGTCCTGGTGATATTGTCAAAAGCATGTCTGGACAAACAATTGAGGTACTTAATACGGATGCTGAAGGTCGAATGATATTATGTGATGCGCTAACATTTGCACGTAAATTCAAACCATCTACAATAATTGATGTTGCTACATTGACTGGGGCATGTGTTGTAGCATTAGGAAATCATAGGTGCGCTATTTATTCAAATAATAAAGATTTACAAGATGAGATCTTCAACGCATCAAACCAATCAGATGATTTAGGATGGCCAATGCCTCTAGGCAGTCAATATGCTGCGCAGTTAAATAGTAATTTTGCTGATATGGCCAACATAGGTGGGCCTGGTGGTGGATCGGTAACTGCTGCTTGTTTCCTTGAAAAATTTGCCGAAGGTATGAATTGGGCGCACCTTGATATAGCAGGAGTTGCTTGGAAGTCTGGCAAACAAAAAGGATCTACTGGCCGACCAGTGAGCCTATTATCTGAATTCGTATTATCTCGCGCTCAAGCTGTTTCTTAAATTCTCGTGGCTCAAGTTGATTTTTATATCTTAGAAAAAGAAGATGAGGAATCTCGGTATTTATTTGCATGTAGGCTGGCCGAAAAAGCTTGGCAACTGGGGAATAAGATACATATTCATACAATGGTACAAAAGGATTCTAAGAAAATTGATGAGTTGTTATGGACTTTTAAAGATAATAGCTTCGTACCTCATCAAATAGTTGAAAATAAAGATCATTTGCCTATTTCAATTAGTTATGGTGAAAAATTTATAAAATCAAAAGACCTTCTTATAAATTTGTGCGATCAAATACCAGATTTTTCTAGTTCTTTTCCTCGAATAGCAGAGTTAGTAATCTCTGAAAAAGCTTGCAAACAAAAAAGTCGTGAACGATATAAAATTTATAAGGAGCAAGGCCATACACTGAGGATGCATAAAATCTAATGGACAAGTTATACCAACCAAAAAAAATTGAACAGCGCATCTATGACCATTGGGAAAAAGAGAATTACTTTACCCCCCAAGGCAGTGGCTCACCATATTGTATTGTTATTCCACCTCCAAACGTTACAGGTACCCTACACATGGGTCATGCATTTCAAGACACAATAATGGATGCTCTTACCCGATACCATAGGATGCTGGGTCATGAGACTCTTTGGCAGCCCGGAACAGACCATGCTGGTATTGCAACTCAAATGGTCGTTGAGCGATTACTTAATCTCGAGGGAAAATCAAAGCATGATTTAGGTAGGGAAAAATTTATAGAACGAGTGTGGTCATGGAAAGAAGAATCCGGTGGAAAAATAGCAAAACAAACTCGTAGGCTTGGGGCATCCGTTGATTGGAGTCGAGACAGATTCACAATGGACGATGGAATGTTAGATGCAGTTCAAAAAGTTTTTATTCAGCTATATGAAGAGGGACTTATTTATCGTGGTAAGCGTTTAGTTAATTGGGATCCAGTGCTTCATACAGCCTTATCTGATCTTGAAGTCTTATCTGAAGATGAAAATGGAAGTCTTTGGCATTTTCGCTATCCGCTTGCAACTGGTAATGGATATCTTGTAGTTGCTACGACACGGCCTGAAACAATGTTAGGAGATAGCGCTGTTGCTATCAGCCCTGCCGATGAAAGATACAAGGATTTTATAGGTCAAGAAATCATACTTCCAATTGTTGGAAGACGTATTCCTATAATCGCTGATGATTATGTTGATCCAAAATTTGGTACTGGTTGCGTTAAAATAACTCCTGCCCACGACTTTAACGACTATGAGATTGGTAAGCGGCATAACCTCACTTTTTATAATATTTTTGATGATAATGCTGCAATGAATAATGAAGTGCCTGAGAAATTTAGAGGTATGGATCGATTTGATGCACGCAGAGAAATTATTAAGCAAATAAAGTTACTTGGATTGCTTGATAAGATTGAAGACTACACTGTAAAAATTCCACGGGGCGATCGAAGCAATGCTGTTGTTGAACCTTATTTGACTGATCAATGGTACGTAAAGATTGCGCCATTAGCTGAGCCCGCAATTAATGCAGTTAAAAAAGGTGATATTAAATTTGTGCCAGAAAATTGGTCGAAAACATATTTTGACTGGATGCACAAAATTGAAGATTGGTGTATCAGTCGACAACTTTGGTGGGGGCATAGGATACCAGCCTGGTATGATGACAATGGCAATGTTTTCGTTGGAAACAGTGAACAAGAAGTTCGTGAAAAAAATAATCTAGGTAAGATTCAACTACGGCAGGATGATGATGTCCTTGATACTTGGTTTTCGTCAGCTCTTTGGCCTTTCAGCACTATGGGATGGCCAGAAAAAACCGATGAATTAGAAAAATTCTATCCTGGAAACGTTCTTGTTACTGGCTTTGATATAATCTTTTTCTGGGTTGCCCGAATGATTATGTTCGGTCTCAAATTTATGAATCAAGTACCTTTTCGTGAAGTATATATTCACGGGCTCATTCGGGATCAAGATGGACAAAAGATGTCGAAATCAAAAGGTAATGTCCTTGATCCAATTGATTTAATAGATGGAATTGATCTTGAGACTTTAGTTGATAAAAGAACCAAAGGAATGCTGCAAGATCACCTGGCTCCAAAAATTGAGAGCTCTACGCGAAAATATTTCCCAAGCGGTATCAATGAATTTGGAGCTGATGCGCTTAGATTAACATTTGCTTCGCTCGCTACAACTGGACGTGACATTCGCTTCGATATAGGTCGAATCGAAGGATATAAGAATTTCTGTAACAAAATTTGGAATGCGGCTAAATATGTACTTATGAATACCGAATCTTTAGATGAAGGTGAAGTAGAGTACAGCTCTGCAGATCTCTGGATTCAATCAAAGCTAAATAATGCATCAATAGAAATAAAGCATCACTTTTCAAATTATAGGCTCGATCTTGCGCTTCAATGCGCTTACGATTTTACTTGGCATGAACTTTGTGATTGGTATTTGGAATTATCAAAACCTATTCTTCAATCTGCTGAAATTTCAATAATCAAAAAGCGTGGCACACAGAAAAATTTAATTGAAATATTAGAAGCTACCCTTAGATTATTACATCCCTTTATGCCCTATATAACCGAAGAAATTTGGCAAAATGTAGCGCCTCGCGCCAAGATTAAAAGTAAAACAATTATGTTTCGCTCCTTTCCGGGAGATTCAAGCCAAGTAAATGATAATATTGCAGTTTCAGAAATTGAATGGGTCAAGCAATTTATTCTTGGAGTTAGGCAGATTAGAGGAGAAATGAATATACCGCCTGGCAAATCTATTCCTGTGATTCTCCAAGGTGGAGATGCTTTAGACATATCTCGAAAAGATTCTCATGCATTATTATTGCAAAATGTTGGTCGTATTAAATCAATAAATATATTAAATGAAGGTGACAATTCGCCAACTGCCGCAACCGCTCTTCTGGGCAACATGCGCTTATTAGTTCCAATGAAAGATCTTATTGATGTAGATGCTGAACTTGCCAGATTATCCAAGCAAAAAGAGAGAATTAATTTAGATTTAGCACAAAGCACTAAAAAATTAGAAAATGATAAATTCATCAAAAATGCTCCTGCTAAAATTGTAAAACAAGAACAGGAACGCGTTAAAGAATTTTTAAAAATAAACGCACAACTTTCCGAGCAAATTAAAAAACTTGAAAGGCTTCTTTAATTCGAATGTTTATTTGAAACTTCAACAAATGACAACAAAATACTGCCAATAACGAACATTGGTATAAGTGACAATAAAACCCACTTTGGATCATTTGATATTGTTGCAGCTATAGCAACTAAAGCGGGTCCAATTACATTTGCAAA
Organism: Gammaproteobacteria bacterium; assembly: GCA_002685275.1. The sequence continues at coordinate 6,162 of NYWX01000055.1, read as the reverse complement.
CTTGGTTACCATGCTATAAAAACCAAAAAATTCACTTGAATGATCTGTCGGAATTAATGTTGCATAAATTGATCGACTTAATCCTTGTGAGGCACCCTGGAATAGCCCAATAATAAAAGACAATATATAGAATTCACGCATCTCAGTCATTTGTATAGCCCATAAACATACTCCAATATATGCAATTAAGGCTAAATAAAGACCTTTCTTAGCGCCCAAGTAATGAGTAAAAAAGCCGTACAAGAAAGTTGCAGGAAAGCCTATAAAATTTGAAATCAAAAGAGCAAAAACTAAATCACTATCTTTAAACCCAAGTCTTTGGCCATAATTAACAGCCATGAAGATAACAGTAGAAACACCCCCAATGTATAACCAATAAGCGATAAGAAAAACTGCAATATTCCTATAATTTCTAATCTTCTTAATGGTTGATCTTAATTTTTTAAAAGCATCTCTGATTGGATTATTTTCTGACCCTTTAAGGGTATGAGGTTCTGAGATATAAAATATTGCAGGTAATAAAAAAACCATCCACCAAATACCAACTGAAATGAAGGCATAACTAAAAACTTCTTTTGTAGATATAAAACCAAAAGTATGGGGTGATTTAAGCATCCACAGATGTAAGGATAAAAGTATTGCGCCTCCCAAATAGCCTAATGAATAACCAAAATTTGAAACAAAATTGAAATATTTTGGCTTTGTAACATTCATTAATAGTGAATCATAAAATATTGTTGAGCTATAGAAACCAACAGATGCAATCAAATAAAAACCTAGAGCAAGAAACCAATCATCTTGGCTAATAAAACCCAAAGCTATGGTTGCTAATGCGCCAATCATTGAAAATATAAAAAGAAATCGCTTTTTATACCCACCTTTATCTGCAATTACTCCAAGAATTGGTGCTAATAAGAATACGATTAGGCTAGAAGAAAAAGTTACCCACCCTAAATTAAATGTTGAAGTTGCTCCAACATGGTCGGTATTCCAATAACTTCCAAGAGCCAATGGAAATATAACCGCGAGCACGCTTAAGGCGAATGCGGAGTTTGCCCAATCATAAAGCGCCCAGCTGAGAATTTTTTTTGTTATTATTTTGTGCTTTAGCAAAATATTTCCTCAATTAAAAAGATACTTAATATTCTCGGGTCTCTCGAAAATTAACATCTGGCCATCTTTCCTCTGTCAAACTAAGATTTACGCGCGAAGGAGCTATGTAAACTAAACTGTCACTATGATCCAATGCTAAATTATCATGAGCTTTATGCTTAAAATCACTTAACATTTTTGAATTACTGCATTCAACCCACCTAGCTGTAGCGACGTCAATAGCTTCAAACAAACACTCGACATTATATTCATGCTGCAATCGATGTGAAACTACTTCAAATTGCAATGGACCGATCGCACCAAGAATTAAATTATTATTTTTTAGTGGTTTAAATAGCTGAGTAGCTCCCTCTTCACATAATTGGGCTAAGCCTTTACCAAGAGCTTTTAGACGAAGTGGATCTTTTAATACTGCACGTCGAAAGATTTCGGGTGCAAAATTTGGAATTCCTTTGAAATATATATCTTCACCTTGAGAGAAGCTATCGCCAATGTTTATAGTGCCATGATTATGAATACCAATAATATCTCCAGCATATGCATATTCAGCGTGTTGACGATCTGATGCCATAAAGGTAATTGCGTCGGGAATTTTCATTTCTTTTCCAGCACGAACATGTAATGCTCGAATTCCTTTACGATATTCGCCAGAGCAGATTCGCATAAATGCTATTCTATCTCTATGCCCAGGATCCATGTTGGCTTGAATTTTAAAAACAAAACCAGTCATTTTCTCCTCTGTTGGACTTATCTCACGGTTCTCACTTTTACGATTCATGGGTGCTGGAGCATAGTTTACAAACTCATCTAACAATTCCTTTATGCCAAAGTTACTGATAGCCGAACCAAAGAAAACCGGCGTTTGATTTGCAGAAATATATTCTTCGACTGATAACTGAGGGTAAACGCCTTTAACTAGTTCGACTTCATTCCGAAATTCAGTTGCAAGGTCGCCGAGAGCCTCAGTCGCCTCATCTGAGTCAATATCATCAATGGTTTTATATTTGGAAACTTTATTTCGACCCTCGGTGCTATATAGATAAATTTTATCTTGAGGTATGTGATAGACGCCTTTTAATGAGCTGCCCATACCAATAGGCCAGGTGATTGGTGAGCACTGGATTTTAAGTATAGACTCAATTTCATCTATTAAATCAATTGGCTCTTGTCCATCTCGGTCTAATTTATTAATAAAGGTCATAATAGGTGTATCTCTCAGACGACAAACATCCATTAATTTTATTGTTCGTTTTTCAACTCCCTTTGCACAATCAATAACCATAAGTGCTGAATCAACAGCAGTCAGTGTTCGGTAAGTGTCCTCTGAAAAGTCCTCATGACCAGGGGTGTCAAGTAGATTTATCACACAATCTTTATAAGGAAACTGCATAACAGAGGATGTGACTGAGATTCCACGCTGTTGTTCAAGCGCCATCCAATCAGAAGTTGCATGGCGATTTGCCTTACGGCCTTTAACGGTTCCAGCAAGTTTAATAGCTCCGCCATATAGCAATAATCTTTCAGTTAAAGTCGTTTTTCCAGCATCTGGGTGAGAAATTATTGCGAAAGTTCGACGTTTACTAACTTGTTCATCAAGTTTTGGCATAGCCAGTCCCAATTTAAGTGGCGTCGCAGTCTATATGATTCATTTAGATTACGAAACCTTCTAATCAATAATCAATAGAGAGTTTTTTTGCAAGAACAAGTGCATTTTCACGACCATTATTTGCTTGATAGTAAGCTTTTCGATCTGCTATCTGATAAAAGCCCTTTTTATGATACAAAGATATAGCAATCTCATTCGTTGGGCGCACTTCGAGAAAAACCTCTCGAACAGAGGCAGATCGTGCGCTATGCAGTAACTTGTCTAAAAGTGACCCACCGTATCCTAAAGATCGAAAATCTGGGTCAATACACAAATTCAATATATTTGCTTCAGAAGCAGCAATTGATAAAACAGCATAACCTACAATAGATTTATTTCGGCACAAAACTACACAGTAATAACCGGATAATTGGCAATCACGAAAAACACCATGACTCCACGGAAAATCATAACTTCGGCGTTCAATATCTAATACTTTCGAGAGATCTTCATGTTTCATCTCACGAATTTCGATTAAAGATTTTAATATTGGAGTTACCACTTAATTAAATGCTAAGAAATACTATAGGTTAGCAAAAGATCGCGCCAGGCAGCTTTTTTGTAGAGTGGAGTAAGCAGTAATTTTTCTGGGTCATAGGTTACTATAATTGGAGTCTGTTTTAGATAATGTAGATACCCACGCATTTGCTCAAATGGCTTATTTCCTGACAATAGCTTACTCGCAGTATCACCTCCGAGCGCTAAAATAATCTGAGGTTCAATTAACTTAATTTGATCATTTAAAAAATCAAGGGCGTCAAAAGTAAAATCAAGTTTTGAAACTTTTTTGTGACCTACAGCAAACAACATTTTATTTAATAAGTTATTAGCATCAGCGCTTAATGGATTAGTAATAATTAACCATTTTATATTGCCATCATAAGTATTCTCACTCATATATAGTTCAAATAGGTCTGAATCTAAACTATCTTCTAAAACAGCGCTTTTTTGTGAGTCTCCCACCTCATTTGTATCTCGAGGTAACCAAACATCAATGCCCATAGCTTTTAAATATGCATATTGTAGGTTTCTGGGATAAATCATTTCTAAAGTAGCCTTTTTTGTCCTCGTAAGAATATTTAAATTCTATCAATTCTTTATTGAGTGCACTAAAGATTTTTAATATAGGAAATTTAACATATACTTAACCTTCCTCTGCTTTGGCTTATCTGTCAATAAGGTTAGAATAAGATATTTAGAAACTCTTGGTAAAACAAATAATGAAATTTTCACAATTCAATTTAACAACCTTAAAGGAAGTTCCATCTAATACCGAAATTATTAGTCATAAACTAATGCTTCGCGCAGGCTTAATTCGACAACTAGCCTCTGGTTTATTCACATGGATGCCAATTGGGTTGCGCGTTTTACGTAAGATTGAAGGAGTTGTTAGAGATGAAATGGAGAAAGCTGGTGCTCTTGAATTATTAATGCCAGCAGTTCAGCCGTCTGAGTTGTGGGAAGAGACTGGCCGCTGGCAAAAGTATGGATCGCTTCTTCTGAAAATGAATGATCGGCATGGAAGGAATTTTTGTTTTGGTCCTACTCATGAAGAAGTAATAACTGAAATTGCACGTAAAGAGCTTCAAAGCTATAAACAATTACCAATTAATTTCTTTCAAATTCAAACTAAATTCCGAGATGAAATTAGACCTCGATTTGGTGTTATGCGCTCTCGTGAATTTATTATGAAAGATGCCTATTCATTTGATATTGATGAAGCTGCATTAAGAAAAACATACATACGCATGCGTGAAGCTTATGTCTCGATATTCAATCGTTTAGGTTTAAAGTTTCGTATTGTTGATGCTGACTCTGGCGAAATAGGTGGGAGTCGTTCGCAAGAATTTCACGTGCTAGCAGATTCTGGTGAGGATGCTATTGCCTACTGTGATGATGATCATTATGCATCTAATATTGAAACTGCTAAAACATCTCGTGTAGAGATAAAAACAAAAAAAGTTTTTTTAGATATGGAGGAAATCGAGACACCTGGTGTCAAAACGATTCCTGAGTTATGTAAATCACTCAATATTATTGCTTCAAAAACCATTAAAACTTTAATTGTAGAAGGTGAAAATGGATTAATTGCATTATGCCTTCGTGGAGATCACGAACTCAACACAGTTAAAGCTCAAAAAATACCAGGTATTATTTCACCCTTAAAAATGGCTAGCAAAGAAGATATAGCTAAATCAATTAGCTCCAGTCCAGGCTCTGTCGGCCCAATTGGACTATCAATACCAGTCTTTTTTGATCATGGAACAGCAAATATGAGCGATTTCGTAATTGGTGCTAATGAGAAAAATAAACACTTTATTGGAGTAAATTTTGGTCGAGATATTGAAACTCCAGAGACATTTGATATTCGCAATGTAGTTGAAGGTGACCCCACACCTGGAGGTAAGGGAACATTAAATATTGCCCGTGGTATTGAGGTTGGTCATATTTTTCAACTTGGAACCCAATACAGTGAAATGATGTCAGCGACAGTGCAAAATCCAAAAGGTGAAAACCAAGCGATGTCAATGGGGTGTTATGGAATTGGAATTACTCGTATTGTAGGTGCTGCAATTGAGCAGAATCATGATGAAGCAGGTATTATTTGGCCCTCGCAATTAGCCCCTTTTGATGCAATTATAATTCCTATAAATATGAGAAGCTCAGAGCAAGTTAAAAATACTGTTGAAAACTTATATAACAATCTATTGTTAAAAGGAATAGATGTATTATTAGACGATAGAAGCGTACGTCCTGGTACTATGTTTGCTGACGCTGACTTAATTGGAATACCGCATCGTCTGGTGGTAAGTAATCGTAATTTGGATGCAGGAGAATTAGAATACCGTCATCGTAGTGAAACTCAATCAAAAAATATGAAATACGAGCAAGCTATAAGTTTGATTGAAGAAAATATTATTAAAAATAAAAATTAATTAATATCGAATCTAATTACTCTTCAGCCGACTCTTCGCTTGCTTGAAGAGCATCTAGTGCTTTCATTTTAGCTTGATAAGCATTTCTTCGGGCTTGATGATAGGCTCTTTGGTTAAGGTTAACCTCAGCATTTTCAAGGTAATTTTCAGCTGCCTCAAGATGAAATGTAGCGCGATCCGCTGCACCAGCTTCTTTTGCTACTGATATTGCTTGTCTTGCATCGCTCATCTCTTGAACTGGGGGCGCAGTTTCACACCCAGCAAGGCAGCAAATTAATATAAATACAAAAACTTGAGGGTAACTTATTATTTTTTTAAATATATTTATCAATTTTTAATCTTCTATCTTAATAAAGAATAATTGCAAGAAAATAAATTAACAACTTGTGCTACATCACGTCAAGTTTGATTTGATAAAATAATTAATCATTTTTGTTTCAAATTAGTTATTTTCATAAAAATGAATGA
>NYWX01000054.1 GCA_002685275.1 Gammaproteobacteria bacterium | reverse complement strand
TGTTCACTAATGCAGGAATGGTTCAATTTAAGGATGTTTTTCTTGGCAATGAAAAGCGAAATTATACTAAGGCTGCGTCGTCACAGTGTTGTCTTAGAGCCGGCGGCAAGCATAATGATCTTGAAAACGTAGGTTATACAGCCAGACACCATACTTTTTTTGAAATGTTAGGAAATTTTAGTTTTGGCGATTACTTTAAGCGTGAAGCCATTAAATACAGCTGGATTTTTTTAACTGAAGATCTTGGTTTGAATCCAGAAAAATTATGGATTACTGTTTTTGAAGATGATGATGAAGCCGCTGAAATATGGTTAAAAGAAGTACAAGTAAATCCTAACCGTTTTTCAAGATTAGATGCAAAAGACAACTTTTGGGCTATGGGTGATACAGGCCCATGCGGACCTTGCTCAGAAATCTTTTATGACCATGGCCCAACTGTAAAAGGTGGTCCGCCAGGCTCACCTGATGACGATGGAGATCGTTTTGTTGAGATTTGGAATCTTGTATTTATGCAATTTGATCGTTTGGCCAGCGGTAAGTTAGTTCCGTTACCAAAGCCCTCTGTTGATACCGGAATGGGGCTAGAGAGAATAGCTGCAGTAATGCAAGGCGTTCAAAGTAATTATGATATTGATTTATTTGTAAAACTTATTTCAAACATTGCTAATGTGCTTGGAGTAAAGAATGACGGATCTAACTCACTTAATGTAATCGCTGATCATATTCGAGCTTGTTCATTTCTTATTGTTGATGGCGTCTTGCCTGGCAATGAAGGAAGAGGTTATGTTTTACGCCGAATTATTCGACGCGCTATACGTCACGGTAGAAAACTTGGCACTAAAAAACCATTTTTTCATAAACTTGTCTCACCTTTAGCAAAAGAAATGGGTCAGGCATACCCGGAGCTAAACAAGTCTCTTCATCATGTAGAAAATATATTATTAAAAGAAGAAAGACGCTTTGGAGAAACATTGGATCAAGGAATGGAAATATTTGAGCTTGCTATTTCTGGACTTGATAGTAAAAAAATACCCGGAGATGCTGCATTTAAGCTATATGATACCTATGGTTTCCCAGTTGACCTAACTGCAGACATTGCTCGAGAACGTGGGTTATCAATTGACTATGATGGTTTTGAGGCTGCCATGGATAAGCAAAGACAACGTGCAAGATCTGCTAGTAAATTTGGAAATGCGGTAACAGATAATTTCAAAACAGAATTAGAAACTAATTTTTTGGGTTATGGTTTAACAAAAAATACAAGTAAAATCATAGCTTTGTATAAAGATAATGAAAAAGTTGAAGTTCTAAATACCGGAGAGACCGGTATAGTAATCATGTCATCTACTCCATTTTATGCAGAAAGTGGAGGCCAAGTAGGTGATATAGGTATTCTAAGCAATTCAAATAATTTATTTACTGTTTCAGATACCCAAAAAAATGAAAAGGCGAATCTTCATTTTGGAGTTGTTCAAAGTGGAGTATTTAAGTTGGGTGATAATGTTGAAGCAGCCGTAAATATTGAGCGTAGACAAGCTATATGTCTTAATCACACAGCAACACATTTGATGCATGCTTCGCTAAGAAAAATATTGGGTAAACATGTGACACAGAAAGGCTCTTTGGTCGCTCCAGAAAAGCTTCGTTTTGATTTTTCCCATGATGAGAGAATTTCATTTGATCATCTCAAAGACATAGAAGATCAGGTAAATATTCAAATTAGAAAAAACACTGAAATTAAAACAAGTTCCATGCCATATGAAGATGCCATAGATACTGGCGCAATGGCTTTATTTGGTGAAAAGTATGGTGATGTAGTCCGTGTTGTAAAGATAGGAAAATTTTCAGTTGAGCTATGTGGCGGAACGCATATCAATCGTACTGGTGATATTGGTGCCTTTAAGATTATCTCGGAAAGCGGTGTTGCTTCAGGAGTTAGGCGCATTGAAGCTATTTCAGGCAAGAGCGCTGATGATTGGATTTACGATAATCATCAAAAAATAAATGATCTGGCGGCTGCACTTAAAACTCAGCCAGAGCTCATTTCATCGCGTGTTACGCAAATATTAAATCAGAATAAAGCTCTTGAAAAAGAACTTATTGCAGCAAAACAAGCATTAATTTCTGGAAAAAGTACTGATTTAACAGACTTTATACAGGAAATTAAAGGTATTAAGGTGATGGTAAATCGCTTGGAAAGTGTAGATATTAATACTCTACGTACTGCGGTTGATAATTATAAAAATAAATTAGGTAGTGCAATCATAGTGCTTGGCTCCATAAACGGCGATAAGGTACATCTAGCCGCAGGTGTAACTAAAGACAATACTGATAAAATAAAAGCTTGCGATCTTATAAAACCCATCGCAGAACAAATAGGTGGTAAAGGGGGAGGCCGTGAAGATTTTGCTCAGGCCGGCGGATCAGATTTATCAGCACTTGATAAAGCACTTCATTCAGTAACGGATTGGATTGAAAAAAATTTAGATTAGAAATTGTTTTTTAAAAATAGTCTAGATCGCAGTTATAGCTGTCTACATTTACCAATAAATAATTTTAAAAATTAAACATTTGCTAGTTAGTCAGGAGAATAATGAATGCTAGTATTGACGCGCCAAATCGGTGAAACGCTGATCATTGATAATGATGTAAAGATTACAGTTCTTGAAGTAAAAGGACACCAAGTGCGGATAGGTATTAATGCACCCAAAGAAGTCTCCGTTTACAGAGAAGAGATTTACGATCAAATTAAAAACAAGAAAGATGCTAGCATTAGCAAAATTTCAAGTAGTGATTAAATTTCAAATATTAATATTGTGATATATGTTTTATCATAAGCAGCTAAGGCATTAATTAATTTTTTTATTTGATGAAATATATTTTATTTTAATTGGAGAGATGGCTGAGTGGTCGAAAGCGCTCCCCTGCTAAGGGAGTAAGGGCTAATACCCCTTCGAGGGTTCGAATCCCTCTCTCTCCGCCACTCTTAAGTTATAAATATATACATCTTAAAAACTCAATTTATCCTCATTAAAAAAAACCTAAAATAAACATTGGGTTATAAAATTTATTGAGTATTATTACTGTTATTTCTCATATAGGGATATTAAGTAATTTATAATTTACTTAGCTGGCATATGTCACTTTACGCAATATTTTCAATTGCAAGGAAAACACTTTGGAAATTATCATCTCATTTTTAATTTTTTTAACAATTACTAGTTTTGTTTATTCGCGTGTTGGTTTTACAAATATTTTCAACAGTTACCGTCTGTGGTTTCAGGATGGCTATTGGGTAAATTACAATATTGTTGAAGCTCTAGCTTGGATCGCTAAAGCCGCCGTAATTTTGCCAGGGCTGATTTGGCAGAAAGAAATTTGGGAACTACATTTGGTAACATTGTTTACTTCTGCGTTATTAATTTGGGTATCAGAGCGCAAGCTACTGCCAACAATGGTTGCCTTTAATACATTATGGATTGGATTATCCACAGTAGTTATTGTTCGCAATATTTTTTAAATTTCATTTAAATTAATTTTTTTACAATCTAATTCTATAAGCAAAATTATCATAAAATCTTTACAAAAGAGGTTGAGTTATAGCTTTACCTATAGGTTTCACCTAAGTAATATGTGTTGCCTTAATTTAGCCTTCTTGCAATGAACCATGCGCCCGTAGCTCAGCTGGATAGAGTACTCGGCTACGAACCGAGCGGTCGGGAGTTCGAATCTCTCCGGGCGCGCCACTTAAAATATTGAAATATTAAAAGATGTTTACTTACATTAATCCTAAAACACGCGATCGTCTCAAAGAGCAAAATACTTTCTATCAGATCGATAGAAACGGTGTTTTGATTGATAACAGCGCTCAAAATCCCTTACGACCAGAAATTAGTATATTAGGCCCTATACCACTCCCATTGAAATTACAAAGCCAAGAAATAAATACTAAGTGGTTTGCTTGTGTGTCTGATATTGAACTTAATAAAATTGAAAACTTAGCTACAAAAGTGCTTGAGTTAGGTGAAAAGGAATTATTTTCATCTTTAGCATCTTTTATGACAGTTAATAATGCTCTTGTGATTGGAAATCCTTCAACATGGGTTAATCCTTTAGTTCGTATACATTCTACTTGTATGACTGGCGATATTTTTGGATCCATGCGTTGTGAATGTGGTCCTCAAATGCAATTGGCTATGGATAGAATTCAAGCAGATAAAGAGGGCGGGCTTTTAATTTATATGTCTGGCCATGAGGGCCGGGGAATTGGAATATGGGCAAAGGCAGCCGCATACTTGCTGCAGGATACGGGTGAAGATACTTATCAGGCGAATCAAAGTTTGGGTATGGCAGATGATTTACGTGATTTTAGTAATGCTGCAACAATACTAAAGCATTTTGTTTCTAATCAGCCTTTTCGATTACTAACTAATAACCCAAAAAAGATTGATGACTTAAAACAATTTGGTATCAATAATGTTTCACGAGTTAAGCATGTTGTAGGTATAAATAATTGCAATCGTAGATACCTGGAAGCTAAAAAGAAACATGGCCATAAAATAGAATTTTAAACTGCTATTTTTCAATAAACTTCTAAACCAAAAATTAAATTAGTTATTCAAGACTAAGTATTTTTTGCCAGTGAGTATCTTTAACCGGTGTTATTGATAGGCGATTACCTTTGCGGGTTAAGATCATACCTTCAAGACTTTTTTCTGCCTTTATCTCACTTAATGTAATTACACGTGAAAATTTACGAACAAATTCCACATCAATAGTTACCCAACGTGGATTTTCTTTGCTGCTTTTTTCATCATAGTAGTGTGATTTAATATCAAATTGAGTCGGATCTGGGTAAGGCTTGCTGGCGACTTTTGCAATACCTAAGATCCCAATATTCTGACAATTTGATTGATAAAAGAATATTTCATCACCTATTGTCATATCATCTCTCATCATGTTGCGAGCTTGATAGTTTCTAACAGATTTACCCCACATTTCGCAGCGTTTTTTTTCTAAGCTGTCAATATTATATACGTGAGGTTCCGATTTCATTAACCAGTAAGACATGGCAAATTCTTTTATTAACACAATTTTGCATATTAACATGAAATTTTTGTTTATCTCTTATAACTGAAATAATATAATTAAATTTTTTATTAAAAGGGTAAGACCGAAATGGCAAATGTACTGGCAAATATCTTTGGATCTTCACCTGTAAAACCTCTAGAACAACATATAAACATTGTTTATAACTGCGCTAAACAACTTAGTGGTTTTTTTAAAGCTTCTATTGAAGGAGATTGGGATCAGGCTAATATATTTAGGGATGAGATTCGAAAGCTTGAGCATAATGCTGATGATTTAAAAAAACAGATTAGGCTAAATTTACCTAAAAGTTTATTTATGCCCGTTCCACGTGAAGATTTACTTGAGTTACTTCTTGTGCAAGACAATATTGCTAACCGGACTAAAGATGTTTCAGGTTTGGTAATTGGAAGAAGACTTATCGTTCCTCCAAAGATTGCTGACAAGTTTTTAGAATTTGTTGATCGTAATATTCAGGCAGCGAAACAAGCTCGTAAGAGTGTTCGTGAGCTTGACGAATTGTTTACTGCTGGATTTAGAGGCGCTGAGGTAGATTTAGCAGCTGGCTTGATTGAGGAGTTAGATCAAATAGAAACCGAGACAGATGATAAACAAGCAGAATTACGTGCATCATTGTTTAAAATTGAAAAATCTTTAGATCCAATTGATGCAATATTTATGTATCAAGTTATTGAATTAACTGGTGAAATTGCTGACATGGCTGAACGCGTTGGAAGAAGATTGGAATTATTACTTTCGCATTAAATTTTTTTGAAATGCAGCTTGTCCTTTACTTTGGGAGAGAAGATTAATGGAAGCGCAGTATATTTACATCGGTTTGGCAGCAGTATTTGGATTGTTCATGGCCTGGGGTATCGGAGCGAATGATGTTGCTAATGCAATGGCATCTTCTGTGGGCTCAAAAGCCCTTACAATTAAACAAGCAATAATAGTAGCCGCTATATTTGAGTTTCTTGGAGCTGTTCTTGCTGGAGGTGAGGTAACCTCTACGATTCGTAAGGGGATTGTCGATACAAATTTATTATCAGATAAACCAGAGCTTCTAATATACGGTATGTTAGCTGCATTACTTGCAGCTGGTACATGGTTATTTATTGCATCTAAAAATGGTTGGCCAGTGTCTACAACACATTCAATTGTAGGAGCAACAGTTGGATTTGCTGCAGTAGGTATCGGTATTAATGCTGTCCAATGGAGTACGGTTGGTAATATCGTCGTGAGCTGGGTTATATCACCTTTGACGGCTGGGTTTATTGCCTACTTTCTTTATCAAAGCGTCCAGTGGTTAATTCTTCGGCATGAGGACCCTGTTGCTAAAGCACGTCGTTTTGTTCCCTTTTATATCTTCATAGCTGCATTTACTATTACTCTTGTAACAATCCTTAAAGGCTTGAAGCACGTAGGCCTTGATCTAGATATCAAAGATAGTTACTTACTGGCATTTGTGCTTTCTATGATTATTGCAGTTGTGGGAGCTTTCTTTATTCAACGGATTAAGCCCGACAAGAATGCTGAGAAGAGTCAGCACTTTCATACGGTTGAAAGAATTTTTGGTGTATTAATGATTGTTACGGCATGCGGGATGGCATTTGCGCATGGTTCAAATGATGTAGCTAATGCAATTGGACCAGTGTCAGCGGTCATTTCGGTTGCACAGACAGGTATTGTATCAGCCAAATCATCGGTTTCACTTTGGGTTTTAGTGCTCGGTGGAGGGGGTATTGTTATTGGTCTTGCAACTTATGGCCGTCATG
>NYWX01000053.1 GCA_002685275.1 Gammaproteobacteria bacterium | reverse complement strand
GGTTGGAACTTTATATATCGAAAAAGATGGACAAACTAATCCGATAGATACCACTATGGCACTGGCTAAAGGTGCTCGTGCTATGGGAGTAGAAATTATCGAAAACACTTTGGTTGACGACATTATCGTGGAAAATGACAAAGCTGTAGGTGTTCGCTGCAACGAAAAGAATATTAAAGGAAAGAAAATTATTCTGACTGGGGGTCTATGGTCTCGTGATATTGCACAAAAAATAGGTATTAATCTTCCCCTGTATGCTTGTGAACATTACTATGTTGTAACAGAAGCGATGTCTGGTTTAACTCCTAGGCCAGTGATGAGGGATTTTGATAAAGGTATTTACTTCAAAGAAGACGCGGGGAAAATGCTCATTGGATGGTTCGAAAAAAATGCTATTGGTTGTCCAATGTCAAAAATAAGTTCCGATTTTTCTTTTGATGAATTTCCTGTTGACATGGATCATATAGAGCCTTATCTAATGGCAGCCATGGAAACATTTCCTGAAATAGCTGACACAGGTATTAGAACTTTTTTTAATGGTCCTGAAAGCTTCACTAATGACAATTTGCATCTTATGGGGCCTACGCCAGAAATTGAGAATTTCTATGTAGCATGTGGCATGAATTCAAAAGGAATCGCAGCCGCGGGTGGACTTGGTAAAATCTTTGCAGACTGGCTAATAAATGGTTATCCATCTGGAGAGATAACGGAAACGGATGTACGAAGAAATAATTCAATTCAAACAACGCAGTCATATGTAGAATCGAGAATCCCAGAAGCACTTGGTCACACTTATGCAATGCACTGGCCTTTTTATCAATATCAAACAGCTCGAAATCTTTGGCAATCTCCATTACATGATACTCTTCTCAATGAAGGGGCATGCTTTGGGGAGGTAGGTGGCTTCGAAAGAGCAAATTGGTTTACAAAAGATGGAATAAAAGCTGAATACCAATATAGTTATAAAAGACAAAACTGGTTCAAGTTCTATGCCGAAGAGCATCTTGCAATCAGAAAATCTGTAGGTATATATGATATCTCATCATTTGGAAAATTTCGTGTAACTGGAAGAAATGCATGGCAAAAATTACAGTACATAAGCTGTGCAAATATTGATGTCGAGCCTGGAAAAGTTGTTTATACACAATGGTTAAATGAACGAGGAGGTATTGAAGCTGATTTAACAATTACAAGGTTAAGTGAAGATACCTTCGATGTCATAACAAGTATTTCATCTCTGAAAAGAGACTGGTCCTATTTACAAGAATATTTAAAAAATGATAGTAAATTAACAAATATTACTCTGGATTATGCCTGTTTATCTGTTCAAGGACCTCAATCCAGAAACTTATTGCAAGCCCTCGTTGATGTTGATCTATCAAATGATCACTTCAAATTTAGTACTGGAAAATATACACAATTACTGGGTATAAAAATTTGGATACAAAAACTTTCCTATGTTGGTGAGCTTGGATGGGAACTCTTTATTCCCGCAGCTAAAGCCAAAGAGATATATCTTGCTGTTAAGCAAGAAGGTAAGAAGTATAATATTCGCGATGTGGGTATGCATGCACTCAACAGCTTAAGACTTGAGAAAGGCTATCGCCATTGGGGCCATGACATTGCCGCTGAGGATAATCTGATGGAAGCTGGTCTCTCTTTTATAGCTAATCCAGATGCAAGTGATTTTATTGGAAAGGATGCTTTTCTAAAAGCAAAATCCCTAGGCTTGCCAGATAGAAGATTGATTCAATTTAAATTAGATAACCCTGAGCCATTACTTTATCACAATGAGCCAATTGTAATGAATGGAGATATTGTTGGTTATCTAAGTTCAGCTATGTATGGTCATAGCATAGGTAGTGCCATTGGAATGGGTTATGTTCAATCACCTAACCTAACACCTGAAAAATTAAAAAACGCCAATTTTGAAATAGAGATTGCAACTAAGCGTTATTCGGCTCAAGCCTCACTAAGATCGCTATATGATCCAAATAATGAGAAATTAAATCTCTAGGATATATTATCTTCGGCGACGTCTATTTGATCGTCTCGCAGTTTTTTCATCAGTAACAACACGATAATTCTTTATCCAATTTGAGCAATTAGGATCATGACCCATCATAACATTAGCTCCTAAAACAGCCTGCATTGTCTCTGCATGGAGAGGGCTCGTGATTGCGGACGTCATTCCTGAAGCTACTGCCATCGTAAGAAAAGCAGCATTAATCCCATTTCTATTAGGTAACCCAAAACTGACATTTGAAGCCCCACAGGTGGTGTTTACTTTGAGTTCATTTTTTAAGCGAGCAACAAGATGCATAATTTGCTTGCCTGCACTATTAATTGCTCCTATTGGCATAACTAATGGATCAACAATCACATTTTCATGAGAAATGCCATAATCAGCAGCTCGCTCAATAATTTTTTTCGCTACTTCGAATCTGACATTTGGATCTTCTGATATGCCTGTTTCATCATTTGAGATTGCCACAACTGCACAATTATATTTTGCTACTAGTGGCAATACAGTCTCAAGGCGCTCTTCTTCACCAGTTACTGAGTTTACAAGAGCTTTTCCCTGATATACTGCAAGACCTGCCTCAAGTGCTGCTACAATGGATGAATCAATTGATAGTGGGACGTCGGTAACAGCTTGAACAACTTGAATAGCCTTGGCCAATAAAGCAGGTTCATCAGCCAAAGGAATCCCTGCATTAACATCAAGCATATGTGCGCCGGCATCGACCTGAGCTATTGCATCTGCTTCTACTCGACTAAAATCATCAGCTTTCATTTCTTCGGCTAATAATTTCCTTCCAGTTGGATTAATTCTTTCACCAATAATGATAAATGGTTGATCAAAACCTATTTTTACTTCTTTAGTTGCTGAGGTAATTGATGTGATGGTCATTTGCTATCTCCAACCGTTTAAATAAATTATATGTTTCGTGATTTTTAGGACATACGCGCGATAGTTTCAGCACGCCATTTTTCTGTGGTCTCAATTTGGTTAAAACAGAATATGTGGTAACCAGCAAGATTAGTTGAGTTGATATTTTGATACTCAGCAATATTGGTTACTAGATCATCAGGATGATATGTGCTTGACTTCATTAACTCAGATGCAACTTGAGATTTTTTACGCAAAAAACGAAGGGAATCACCGACCCCTATTCTCAAAGAAGTTCTCAGTAAACGGCCCCGCTCAATTACTCCTGGCAAGCCGGCCCATACTGGTAAATCAACTCCAAGATCTTTAATTTTAAGCAACCAATCTCCAAGGATGGTTGCATCAAAACACATTTGAGTCACCACATAAGTAGCTAGATCTTGCTTTCTAATTAAGTCTGCCATTAATACCTTTTCATCAATATCAGGATGACCTTCTGGGTGAGCTGCTATCCCAATACTTTTGATATTGTGATTTAATTTTCTCAAGGAATTAAGTAATTGATATGAATTGTTAAATTTTCCGAGTGGCTCAGGACGATCGCCACCTGGAACAAATATACTCGAAATATTCAAAGCTTCCATTTTTTTGACGATTGATTCAAGGTGAGCGCTATCTTCAACACATTTGGCTGCAATATGTGGTGTAACTTCAAAACCTCGATCAACAAGTTTTTCACATAACTGCAGTGTTTCATCCACCCCTTTAGTTGGTGAACATGTCACAGCCAAGTGTGAATTTGGTTTCAGAATTTCAAACCTTTTTTCAATATCTGGAAATGGAATAACTTCCATATAAGCATTTTCCAAATCACTTGCTATTCTGTTATTTTTTGCTTGTACCTGTTCCATTTTAACTGTTTTCTCTTTCGCTCAATTGCTATATTTAATCTTTTGTTTTGCCATGGTTACGCACCAGATTCAAGAGGTCATTATCGGAATATCTAGCTTCTATAGATAAAATTTCCTGAGTTAAGATTTCTTCAATATCTTTTGGGGGTAGATCACTATCATATTTCTCACTTTCTCTTTTCCATTCTGAAATATAAGCATTACTACTACCTTTTCCAGCTCGCATCGCTGCTCTATCTATTGCTTCTTGAAAGCGATGCGTCAACATTCTTTTCTTTCTAATTCGCCCTCTCTGAATCAAAACCTGAGATGGTATATCTCTCCAATAGATAGTAATTTTTTTAATGGCCATTAATAAACTTTTTCTCAAGCATGAGCAGCTTGGCGCTCAGCCACCATAGCAACCGAAATAGCCGCAGCTTCAGCAGCATCTCGACAATATCTATCTGCACCAACTGCAGTTCCAAATTCTTCATTCAAAGGAGCGCCACCAACCAACACAATATAATTATCACGTATGCCTGTATTAACCATTTCATCAATAACAACCTTCATATAAGGCATGGTGGTAGTTAATAGTGCAGACATACCTAGAATATCTGGTTTGTGCTCTTCCAGAGCTGCAAAATAATCCTCTACCGAATTATTTATTCCTATATCAATTACCTCAAAACCAGCACCTTCCATCATCATACCAACTAGATTTTTACCAATGTCATGAATGTCACCTTTTACTGTACCTATGACCATGGTACCTACGGGTTTTGCACCAGTTTCAGCTAATAATGGTTGTAAAATTGCCATACCACCCTTCATCGAGTTGGCTGCCAATAACACCTCTGGAACAAACAAAATACCATCGCGAAAATCAATGCCTACGATCTTCATCCCACCAACTAGTGCGTCACTTAAGACTTTATCTGCGGTCCAACCTCTTGCTAGTAATATCTCCGTGCCTTCTATTATTTCTTCCTTTAAGCCGTCATAAAGATCATCATGCATTTGTTCAACTAATTCATCATCCGGCAAATCAGCTAGGATGATGTCTTCATCATCATATTCTTCAATCGAATCACTCATAATATAACCCCTCCTTACTCAATTAATACGATAGCTCGAAACTAACTTAATAGTCTCGATCAGCAAATTCAGATTTCCTTTTTGCAATATATTCTAATAATGCTTCATCTATGCCTGGGTCCAAATCAGGAGCCTCATAATCAGATAACATTTGTTTCCATTGTTTATTAGCTCGCATCGCACAATCCAAACTGCCTTCTTGTTCCCATTGCTCATAACTATTATTGTCAGCTACTTCTGATCTATAAAATGCTGCTTCAAAATTATTTTGTGTATGCTCGGCACCGAGAAAATGAGCACCTGGGCCAATTTCTCTGAATGCATCCAGAGCTTGACCATTCTCAGATAGATCAACCCCATTTAATAGCACTTTCAACATACCCGCCTGATCAGCATCCATTATAAATTTTTCATAACCCATAGATAGCCCACCTTCTAACCAACCAGCTGTATGAAGCATGAAATTCACTCCAGCTAAAGCGGAGGCTTGCAATGTATTTGCAGACTCATAAGCGGCTTGAGCATCTGGAATTTTTGATGCGCAAAGTCCTCCACCACTTCGAAAAGGGACACCAAGTCGTCTTGCTAAAGCACCGGCAATAGTCATAACTTGGCTAGGTTCAGGCGTACCAAAAGTTGGTGCACCCGTTTGCATAGAGACCGCACTGGCAAAAGTTCCAAATATAACTGGTGCACCTGGCTTGACTAGCTGAATATAAGCCATACCTGCAAGCGCTTCAGCTAGTATTTGAGTAACCGTACCAACCACAGAAACAGGTGACATTGCACCAGCCAATATAAAAGGTGAAATCATTGTGGCTTGATTATTTTTTGCATAAATAGTGGCTGCACCGAGCATCGTTGCATCAAACGTTAATGGTGAATTAGCATTAATTAAACTCGTCAATACTGTATTTTCTTTTAAAAATTCATCGCCGAATAAAATCTTGGCCATGGCTACTGTATCTGCAGCTCTATCTGGATGAGTTACAGAGCCCATAAATGGTTTGTCACTATATTTAATATGACTATATATCATATCAAAGTGACGCTTATTTACGGGAACATCAACTGGCTCACAGATGGTTCCCCCCGAGTGATGAAGATGTGGACTCATGTATGCTAATTTTACAAAATTTCTAAAATCATCAATAGTCGCATAACGTCGTCCATTATCTAAATCACGAACAAAAGGTGAGCCATAAGCTGGCACCAAAACTGTTCTTGGTCCTCCAATAATTACGTTTCGCTTGGGATTTCTTGCATGCTGGATATATTCACTAGGTGCAGATGCTTGAATGATTCCGCGACAGAGACCTCTTGGAAAACGGACACGCTCACCATCAATATCAGCACCTGCGTCTCTAAATAAGGTCAGCGCTTCAGGAAAATCTCGAAAATCTACACCAATCTCTTCAAGTAAAATTTCTGCATTATTTTCAATGAGAACCAAGCCTTCCTCACTCAAAATTTCAAAATATGGAATATTGCGCTCTATAAATGGTGTAAAACCAATTGAACTAGATTGACGTGCCGCTACTTTTGAGCTTCTGCCACCACCCTTTCTTCGGCGTTTTCTTTCAGCCATGTTATACCTTTTTCAAGATTATTCAGTTCTTTTAGATAGAGCGCTATAATTACAACCTATATCCGTGATTTTCGGCTAGATTTAAAGTAATTGCTTATCTATTAACGACATACTTATGTGTATTAACGACATAATCATTAACTTAATCTTATGAAGATTTCACCAAGCATTAGTATGCTAAATGCCTTTACTTATATCACTATTGAAAACAATCTCCCCAAAAATGTACAAATAAATTATAAGCACTAATTTAATCATAATATGGGATTAGAATTTGAGAAATATCTATTTCCACTTTAGACTGCACGCCACAGAAAAAATAGCATCATTAAGACAAATCAATAATGCCAGGAAAAAATTATGACGGAATATCCCTCTGATTTAGAAATTGCCCAAGCGGCATCCAAAGAACCTATCGCAGATATCGCAGCCAAAATAGATATTCAAGCAGCTGACTTAATCCCTTATGGTAATGATAAGGCCAAGCTTACTTATGAATGTATTGATGCACTGCAAAACAAAGCAGATGGTCATCTTATTTTAGTCACTGCTATATCACCAACTCCAGCGGGAGAGGGGAAAACAACGACGAGCGTAGGATTAGTAGATGGGTTATGTCATATTGGTAAACGTGCCATGATCTGTCTTCGTGAGCCGAGTCTAGGACCTTGTTTTGGCATGAAAGGTGGAGCGGCTGGAGGTGGTTATGCTCAAGTTGTTCCAATGACTGATATTAATCTTCATTTTACAGGAGATTTTCATGCTATTGGTGCTGCTCATAACCTTCTATCAGCCATTATAGATAACCATATTCACTGGGAAAATAAATTAAATATTGATCCAAGAAGGGTTACTTGGAAGCGCGTTGTAGATATGAATGATCGGGCTCTAAGAGACATTACCACTGGTCTTGGGGGGCCGGGAAATGGAATACCTCGCCAAGGTGGTTTTGATATTACAGTCGCTTCCGAAATTATGGCAGTATTTTGCTTAGCTTCAGATCTCGATGACTTACAACAACGCATTGGAAATATTGTTATTGGCTATACCCGTAATCAAGAATCAGTAAAAGTTAGTCAGTTGAATGCTCAAGGTGCTATGACTGCTCTTCTAAAAGATGCCTTTCAACCTAATCTTGTGCAAACACTAGAAAATAATCCTGCACTTATGCATGGTGGTCCATTTGCAAATATAGCACATGGCTGTAATTCAGTGATGGCAACCAAAACTGCGTTAAAATTAGCTGACTATGTGGTAACCGAAGCAGGCTTTGGGGCTGATTTAGGTGCTGAAAAATTCTTTGATATCAAATGTCGTAAAGCAGGATTACATCCAGATGCGGTAGTTTTGGTTGCAACTACTAAAGCACTTAAAATGCATGGTGGCGTTAAAAAAGATGATCTGCATCATGAGAATGTTGATGCGATTATTGCTGGTTGCGAAAATCTAGGTCGTCATATTCGAAATCTTGGTCAATATGGTGTACCTGTAGCTGTTGCGATCAATGATTATGTAACTGATACCAAACCTGAGCACCAAGCGATTATCGATTATTGCCAACAATTTGATGTGACTTGCAAAGTTTCATCGCATTGGTCAGATGGCGGAAAAGGAGCGGAAGCACTTGCTATGCATGTCGCATCAATGATTGAAAATCAGCAGTCACAATTCAGAACACTCTATGATGACGAGATGAAACTTTGGGATAAAGCTCGTCATATCGCCAGAACAATCTATGGTGCAGAAGATATTATCGCAGATAAAAAAGTCCGAGCTCAGTTTGAGCGCTTTGAAAAAGAAGGCTATGGTCACTATCCCGTCTGTATGGCAAAAACTCAATATAGTTTTTCGACTGACCCTCAACTCACTGGAGCACCTAGCGGTCATGATGTCCCTATTCGAGAAATTCGTTTAGCGGCTGGGGCCGAGTTTGTTGTCATTGTCTGTGGTGATGTAATGACCATGCCAGGATTACCAAGAAAACCTGCTTCTGAAAATATTGGTGTCGACAATTCTAAAAATATTACAGGTTTATTTTAAAAAATAATTGTAATTACTAATTTTCTATTGTTGTTTTTATACAACAAAAATATCAAAAATCTGTATTTTTTGAATAATTTACTTGTAGTTTTGATCCAACTACTTTAAATTTCATGCATTACTGTGTCTATTTCACTATGTTTTTTTTGGGTGAAAAAGAATACAGGTTTATTAACAGTTAGCTAATGTTTTAATAACTAAGCAAAATAGGCGAATTAACTAGCCGCGGGGGAAACCAAATATGCTTAAGGTAAACAAAGTACATCAAGCAGTCCTTTTCGCGATGTCAGCAAGCACAGCAGCCACTGCAGTGCATGCACAAGCCATCGAAGAAATCACAGTTACTGCCACAAAACGTTCAGCGAGCATGCAAGATATACCTCTTGCAGTTCAGGCTATGGACGCACAAAGATTAGAAGATGAGAATATTCAAAGTTTCAGTGATTACGTAAAATATCTACCAAGTGTAAATGCTGGTGGACGTGGGCCTGGCCAGAATGAAATTTACATTCGTGGTGCTGCGGTCGATGCGATCAACATCACGGTGGCTGAGTCTCAAGGTTCAGCTCCGAACGTTGCATTATATCTTGATGAGCAACCAGTTACTTCTGGTGGTCGTAATATAGATGTGTATGTAACTGACATGGAGCGTATCGAGGTCCTACCTGGTCCTCAAGGTACCCTTTATGGTGCGAGCTCAATGGCTGGAACGGTAAGGTTAATTACCAATAAACCAGTAATTGATGAATTCCAAGCAAGTTTTAATGGTGGTTTCGCCTCAACAGATGGTGGTGAGCATTCAAACCAAGCTGAAATGATGCTAAACGTTCCACTAGTTGAAGGTAAAATGGCTTTCAGAATGGCGCTGTATAATGATAATCAAGGTGGTTATATTGACAATGTTGAGGGCTCATTCACAGCTAGTAATGCTATGAATGGAACATTCCCAAAAACAACTGGTGTTACTTATGAAAAAGCACAAAGGTTCTTTAATGGAACTGAAGTAGCGGCTGGAACAACCATTCCTGTTAACTTCACAACGGCAAACAATTCATCAAGTGTCGAGGACGACTTTAATGATGCGTCTTATGCAGGTGCTAGACTGGGTTTAAAATGGTTAATTAATGATAATTGGGATCTCCTTCTACAAAATACACAACAAACTCTGAGAACAGAGGGTGTCTGGGATTATGATCTCGCTAAGGGTGATCTTAAAGTCTCGCGGTTCACGCCGGATAAAATGCATGATGAATTCAGTCAAACAGCCTGGACACTGAGTGGCTCCATGGGTGATATTGATCTTGTTTACACTGGGGCATACATGGATCGTTCAGTTGATCAACAGTTAGACTACACTGGTTATACCAATATTGGTGGTTCAATATCAGGCTATCAATGTGAATACCTGACTGGTGCCGGTTATTACACTGGTGCAGGTGTAGGGGAAACTCTTGCAGTTTCAGAAGTAAAAGATGCTGATGGTAATATAACCACTGCAGCAGTAGCAGCTGCTAATACTGTAACCACAAGATATGCTTATGATCCGACCTTAAGTGGTAATCCTGGTGTAATCGAATGTGGTACACCTGCAAACGCAGTTGGACTTCAAAATGAAATGTCACGTTTCACTAGCGAGCTCCGCTTTGCAACAAATTGGGATGGTATTGTAAACATGCAAGGTGGCATGTTCTATGAAGACTATGAAATCAAACATGTCGGTAACTTTAATTACTTAGCTCCTTATGAAGCAGGATGGGCTCCAATTGATATCAACTCTTCATCAACATTTGATGCAGCTGATGCTAATGCAAGAGGTGTTACATCTGCAGCTACTCAATTTAGAAATGACAACCTCCGAACTGAAGAGCAGTTTGCTCTATTTGGTGAAATTGATTTTCAGTTAAGTGATGAGTTAAATGTTGCTGTAAGTGCTCGTAAATATGATCTTGATTATAATTTTACAGGCTATGGAGCATGGAGATATGGTAATCGACCATTGTTGGTTGATGATGCTGATCCATCAAATGATGTCAGACCAAATGTCACTGGTGGACGTGATTACGCAACTAAATTTACATCAGCAATCAGACCGCTAAATACCGAAGATACTATGATGAAATTCACTTTATCTTACACACCAAATGATGATCTCTTATACTATGCCTCATGGTCAGAAGGTTATCGTCCTGGTGGATTCAATCGTGGTGCAGCCAAGCTTGGTGTATATGATGGAACTGCAAACAATAAAGCAAATGCAGGATTAGCTAATGAAATAGCGTGTGGCACCAAAGGAGCTATTGATGCGAATGCGGCCACAGGCTTCCCTGG
>NYWX01000052.1 GCA_002685275.1 Gammaproteobacteria bacterium | reverse complement strand
CTATTTCAATTTTTCCCCAATTTCTTCCGCTATCAAATGATCGCTTTAAGATTAAATCCGTCTCATTTGCGTCATCGCCTTGGCGAGCCTCACAAAAAGCTAGTAAATCTCCATTAGCAGCTAAAACAATAGCTGGAATACGAAAAACTTTATAGCCATCTTCGCCAGCTTTAAAGACAATGGTTGATGGAATTTCAGCTATTGCTAACTTAAAAGATAAACAAATTAGAAAGAAAATAGAAAAAGTATTTTTTAAGAAAAAAATCATAACAAAATTATATTAAATTAAATTTTAGTTTTTATTTTGAAAATAGTTATTGAATGTATATTATCATTTTATGGATCACGGCAAGAGAGAATATTCTAGCTCATTGGATGTATGAAACCGATCCCGCTAATCTTCAACCCCGGGTGAGACCTCTGAATTTGAAAGTCGCTGATTTTATAAGAAATAACCCATCGTCGGACATTGATCATATCAAAATGTCGCAAGCTCTCGATATTGTCGAGTCACCTTGGTCGCGTCGGGACGAAAATCGTCTAAGAGCATGGTTTGAGGATTCCCAAGACGCTGCTAAAAAAACAGAGTACTTGATTAACTCTATTTTAGATTCGGGACTTGAGCCATTCAAAGCACCTGAGCCGCTGCCGCCAATAATTGGTGAAGACATTAAACTTCTGGTTTGGATGGCCATCAAAGACTAAAACTTTAATTAGGTATCTAAGTTGGGGGGACGAAAAGGGGCTTAGTACCTAAGAAATGGTGGCCAGGGGCAGAATCGAACTGCCGACACGCGGATTTTCAGTCCGCTGCTCTACCGACTGAGCTACCTGGCCTAAATTAGTTGGTATCTAATCTTTTTCAATTTAACAGTAGCTTGAGCTTAATGCGCACAGCATTAGACCGATAAGCGCCTCCCCAGTCAAGAATAAATATCTAGTTTTGTGAAAGTTGATTGATAATAGCTTTTTTTAATCTATGAGGGTGCCACGAAATCTTCAGGTGCTGATGAGCCCTCTCCAAAGAAAAATTTTTCCATTTCATTTTCTAAAAATTTTCGGGCTTCTGGTTCAATAGGTGTCAGACGATATTCATTTATAAGCATAGTCTGATGACCTAACCATTTCTGCCAAGCTTCTTTGGAAATATTGTTATAAATCCTTTGGCCTAATTCACCTGGATATGGCAAATAATCAAGGCCTTCAGCTTCTTTATCAAGCATGGAACAGTTAACAGTACGAGACATTTTCACTCTTCTTTAATTGATTAATAAGTTTTTCTACCGGTGCGGCAAATCCGCCAGGAGGATTATCATTAAAATTATACCAAGTCCTTGTATCGGAATTAATTAATTTATTTTTTTGTGATTTAAATCGCACTAGAACAGGTTTTATTCTCAGATCAAAATGACTAAAACTATGATGTAAAATATCTAGAGATAATACTTCAGCTTCAGTGCTGCCAAAAATTTTAGCGCACCAATCGTTTAGCTGATATTCTCCTAATTCTGGAAAACTCCAGAGACCCCCCCAAACGCCTGACTCAGGTCGTCGTTCTAAATATACCTTTCCCTTAGCACTAACCAAAAGCATAGTCGTAGTCTTTATAGGTCTTTTTACTTTAGGTTTAGGGCTTGGATATAAATTAATACTATTCGTCTTTAAAGCGACGCAATCATTATTGACCGGACAAAAATCACATAATGGTACATTTCTTTTACATAAAGTCGCTCCAAGATCCATTATCGCTTGAGTATAAGATGCAACCTTTTTTTTTGGTGTATTTTTTTCAGCGATTCTCCACATTATTTCAGCAACTTTTCTTTTACCTGGCCATCCTCTAATACCGCGATGACGGGCAAGCACTCGCCTTACATTACCATCAAGAATGGCATGATGTTGTCCATAAGTAATCGAGAGGATGGCTCCAGCAGTCGATCTTCCAATCCCTGGTAAAGCAATTAAATCATCAAAATTTTTTGGAAATTGACCGTCATGAATATTAAGTACATGCTTGGCTGCTTTGTGAAGATTTCTTGCTCTAGCGTAATAACCAAGGCCAGTCCATTGGGATAAAATTTCATCCTGAGAGGCATTAGCCAAAGACTCTAATGTTGGAAAGCGTTCAATAAATTTATTAAAATAGGGAATTACTGTTTTTACTTGAGTCTGCTGCAACATTATTTCTGACACCCAAACCCGATATGCTGAAATGTCTTTTTGCCAAGGCAAATTTTTTCTACCGTGTTTATCAAACCAATCTAGCAAACGTACTGCAAATTTAGTCATGAACCAACTCTCTTGCAATGGTTTCGATGCGGTTAACCGCCTCACCACCGCTAGTCTTTAACTTTTGTTTTATTAGATATGGACCAATGCCCGGTGGCACCCAAAATTTAGGGCTCATTTTTAAGCTATATGAAACAGTCGTTCCACCTTCATAAGATGAAAATATCCATTCTTCATTACTTAAATGGAAATCACTCACTTCAGGATTAGTAAAAGCACGAAGCTCAGTATTACTCTCAGATTCAACGTAGCCTTGACGTATAAATGATTTGCAGAAAAAAAGTATGCACCCCTGATTTCGAACATAAAATTGTGCGCGGCCTTCTGTATCTGGTTGCATATCTCGGGCTTCAACGATTGCGCTTGAAAATTGTGTTGAATAATCCCAGGTACTATAAACTTCAAAAACTTTTTCAATATCAGCATCAAACCAAACATCTGAAGTCATTGTGTATATGTCTTCATCATAATTTATATCAATACTTAAAATTTCTGCCGAAATTGCAAAAGGGATAGTGTTTATAAAAGCAAATAATACCCAAAAAGAATATTTGGCTTTTAAATAAATTTTATAAAACCAATTTTGATTAAAAATCTTTAGTTACCTTATATAAATAGGGAGCGATACATCTAATTAAAACTCATTTAAGAAGCTCTTCTAAAAAAGTTTTAGGATTTTCTTCACGCTCAAGAACCTCCACTAAAGCTGAACCAATAATTGCACCATTCACATACTGGCCAACAGCCTTGACATCTTTAGCTTGGCGAATCCCAAAGCCAGCACAAACTGGGGTTTTTGAGAAAGATGAAACTTTATTAAGGTAATCTGATAAATCTTGAGACATGCTTGCGCCGCCAGTAATACCAGTAACAGTCACGGCATAAACAAATCCACGAGACGCATCACATAATTTTCTTAGCCTCTCTTCAGGTGTGGCTGGTGAAATTAACTGTATTAGACCTAAACCTTGTTTATCGAGTGCTTTACGTAGCTCATCACTCTCCTCGTAGGGGAGGTCGGGAACTATTACTCCGCATACACCCGCCTTTAAAGCTCGCTCTGCAAGTTTTTCATAACCAAAAGCAAGCAGTGGATTGAGATAGGACATTAGTATCATTGGTGTATTAATTTCGTCATTTACAGAATCAAGCTCATCCAATATCCATTTTAGACTGACTCCATTCTGAAGGGCGATAAAGCTCGAACGCTGAATGGTCATCCCATCAGCCATTGGATCTGAGAATGGAACACCAATTTCAACCACATCACCTACTGATGCAATGCTCTTTAATGTTTCAGTGAATTTTTTTGGTTTCGGATAGCCAGCGGTTATAAATGGAACCAGTGCTGTTCTTCCAGATTCATTTGCTGCAATGATTGCGTTACTAATTTTTTCATACGCCTTCATTGTCGAATCCTCACTGGATACTTTGTCAATGTCGGCATGTCTTTATCTCCGCGACCTGAATTGCCAATAAGAATTCGTTTACCAGGATTTTTCTTTGCATACTCACGAGCTGCTGCAAAAGCATGAGATGTTTCAAGAGCGGTTAACATTCCTTCCATAGCACAGAGCTCTTCTAGCGCCTCTAGGGCTTCATCATCTCTCGCAGAAATATATTTCACTCGACCAGTAGCCTGAAGTAAAGCATGTTCAGGCCCAACACCGGAGTAATCCAGTCCAGCAGAGATAGATTGTGTTTCCTGTACTTGGCCATCTCCATCCTGAAGAATAATTGTATATGATCCTTGAAGCACACCCGGAGTGCCTGTTGCAAGTGTTGCTGCATTCTCACCCAATCCATCACCAATCCCGCCTGCCTCAACACCTATTAATTCGATATCATCACCAATCAAAGGATAAAATAAACCAATTGCATTAGATCCGCCTCCTACACAAGCAAATACTGCATCTGGTAATCCACCAGCCTGATCTAACATTTGTTGACGCGATTCAATTCCAATTATTGATTGCAACTCACGGACCAGATAAGGATATGGATGTGGACCAACCGCAGATCCCAAAAGATAATAAATGCCATCAGGGTCTGTGACCCACTCACGCATTGCCTCATCAATGGCAGCACGAAGCGTTTTATCGCCTGACTCAACCGCAATTACTTCAGCGCCAAGGCGACGAATACGGTCTACATTTGGAGATTGTCGCTCCATATCAACAGCTCCCATGTAAACACTACAAGATAATCCCACTCTCGAGCATGCTGCCGCTGAGGCAACACCATGCTGTCCTGCGCCAGTCTCTGCAATAACCCTTTTTGCGCCTATACGTTTTGCGAGTAAAGCCTGCCCAATAGCATTATTGATTTTATGCGCCCCTGTATGTGCAAGATCCTCACGCTTGATCCAGACTTCGGCACCCCAAGATTCACTTAATCGCGGGGCAAAAGATAGTGCTGTAGGTCGACCAACCCATTCTCTTAATTCTTTTTGAAATTCCGCCTGAAAAGCCTCACTGCGAATATGCTCTTTTACACCAGCTTCTAGTCTTTCAAATGCTGGTACTAATGTCTCTGAAACATAACGACCGCCAAAAGGCCCAAAACGACCACGCTCATCAGGCATATCTCCATTGATGGCTTTTTCTAAAAACTGCTTGGCTTTATCAGCAGAAAACAATTTACTCATAAATTTTCTCCACAGCTCTCGCTGCACTAACAAAATTTTTAATCATATGGACATCCTTTTGCCCGGGAGCTGACTCAACTCCACTAGATACATCTACTCCAAATGGACTAACTAAATTAATCGCTCTCGCAACATTGTCTGCATCTAGGCCGCCAGCAAGTATCATTTTTTCATTATTTTCAATAGTAGCAGCAGATACCCAATCAACCGTCTCACCTTGTCCGCTTTCTTTTCCTTCAAAAATGTATTTTCCATCCACATTGGGGATGCTTGCACCTTCACGAAAAACCGGCCATTTCTCTATTGAGTTAGGAATATCAAGTGATGAGAAATCCAGCACATCCGCTTGCAGAACATCTGGAGAAAATTCATTAAGAACCTCCTGCCAATACTCATTAGTGGGGTGAAGCATTACTGCAACACGCAAAATATTTGATGGTATGTTTACACTTACAGAAGCAGCTTCAACAGGCTTTATCTCACGTCGAGATTTTGCAAATACAAACCCTAACGCATCTGCTCCTGCTTCTAAAGCTGCATTAACATGCTGCTCTTTTCGTAAACCACAAATTTTTACAAAAATGCTCATGCTTTCGCACCAGCTATTTTCATTTTTGAAATCATTGATGCCGGATCTGCGCTTCGCATTAATGATGAACCCACAAGAGCCATATTGTAACCCCAAGAAGATACTTTCGAAAAATCTTCAGATACATTTAATCCACTTTCAGCGACACATTTACCAGCTGGTAATAAATTTGATAGATTACGGAATCTTTCAAAATTAACTTCTAGAGTTCTTAAATTTCTGGAATTTATACCCATAAGAAATTGACCTGACTCTAAGCGATCTCTGTTTGCATTGTTTTTCAATAAATCAGAAGAACGTTTCAAATCTTCTTCAGAAAAAGATTCAAGCAGTACAAATAAGCCACAGTCCCAAGCACATGCTAACATTTCGCGCAGTTTTGCATCACCAAGCATTGTTGTTACAAGCAAAATACCGCTTGCACCTGCCTTTCTTGCTTCAAGAATTTGAATAGGTTCAACCAGAAAATCTTTCCGCATAACTGGTGTGTTGGGAACAGCATTAACAACTTGCGTCATATGTGATAAATCTCCGCCAAAGCGGCTTGGCTCTGTCAGAACAGATATCGCTATTGCACCTCCATCAGAATATGCTTTTGCCCGTGAAATACGATCAATATTTTTGTTACTCAAATCACCTTCAGCAGGCGAATGTTCCTTAATTTCAGCTATTAGATCAAAGTCACTGAAGGTCAATGATACCAGTGGCATATCAAAATCTGCAGACGAAAATGATGTATTGATCAAAGCAGCTCTATCGGAGCTAGCACTAGCCATAATTTTTAAAAAATCACTCATTATGTTTTAAAGAAATCACGTAATTTATTAAGAAAAATTGTGGCACTATTATCGTCAATAGCTGCTGAAGCCATATCTACACCCGCTTTAGCGTTTTTCACATCACCTTGAACTTCAAGCATTAGAGATGTACCCATAAGTAATGCATCTCGATGAGCACCCATATCCTCACCTTTAAAAACTCGTAATAATTCATTTGCATTATGTTTTGCATCACCTCCTTTTAACTCTGAAGGCTTACATCGTTTTAATCCATAATCCTCTGGCCTTCTTAAGGTTTCTTTAACATGCCCTGAAGAAACGTCATAAAGCCAAAAGTCTCCGGCGGGAGTTGCCTCGTCCCATCCCAACTCACCATGAACAACGAAGGCACGCTCTAATTTCATGCCAGATAAGGCATTTGCCATTAATTTTGCAATATCTTTACTGTAAGCTCCAATCAAATGGAAAGGTGGTGCCGCAGGATTCGTTAATGGTCCCAATACATTAAAAACCGTACGAATTGAGAGTGCTCCACGAATTGGAACAACCTCTTTCATTGCTGGATGAAATACAGGGGCAAATAGAAATGTAAAGCCTATTTCGTTTAAGCAATCAACAGCATCTTTTTCATTCAAAGGTAATGTCATTCCCAAGCTTTCAAGCATGTCAGCGCTGCCTGATAGACTTGAAACAGAGCGGTTTCCATGCTTAACAACTCTTGAGCCGCACGCTGCTGACAATAATCCAGTTCCAGTCGATAAATTAAAACTACCTGACCCATCACCACCTGTGCCGACAGTATCAATTGTCGGTTTTCCATCCGGAATATTTGGATTAATAGCTAATTCTCGCATCGCTGAAGCAAAGCCACGGATCTCATCTGCAGTTTCTCCTTTCATCCTTAAGACTGAAAGAAAAGCTCCTGCTAATGCCGATGATAATTCACCTTTAGCTAGAGCATGCATCAAATTTGAAGCCTGCTTCTCTGTTAGATCTGCTCCTTTAATAAGATCTTCTAATAATAAAGTGTGCTCTTTGCTCACTGGGCCACCATTTGCATAAAGTTCATCATTAACCTTTCACCCTCAGGTGTAAGAACACTCTCTGGATGAAATTGTACTCCCTCAATCTGTAAGGATTTATGTCGTACACCCATAATTATTCCATTATCTGTTTGAGCAGTTATTTCAAGTGTTTTAGGTAGTGTAGAAGTCTCGGCACACAGAGAATGATATCTACCAACTTCAAATGGATTGGAAATTCCCTCAAATAACGTCATGCCATCATGCTTAATCTTTGAAGATTTACCATGCATCAATTTTTTGGCTCTAACAATTGAACCACCTTGTTGTTGTACAATACTTTGATGCCCAAGACAGACTCCCAAAATTGGAATCTTGCCTGCAAAACCACTAATCATATCTAGTGATACACCTGCATCATCTGGCCTACCTGGGCCTGGAGATATGACTAAGTGTGTTGGTTCAATTGAAAGGCCTTCATCAACGGTAATCATATCATTTCTATAAACCGTAACTTCAGCACCATGCGCTGCAAATGCTTGCATTAGGTTATATGTAAAGGAATCATAATTATCGATCAATAAGATGTGAACGTGACTAAATACATTATCTATCATTAGAGACCTTCCTTCGCAATTTCAAGTGCACTTCTTAATATTGCACTCTTAGCGAGCACTTCCTGATACTCCTTTGATGAAATAGAATCAGCGACAATGCCAGCACCTGCTTGAAAACTATAATCTTCTTTAGAAAAAACAAGTGTACGTATTGTTATTGCCTGATCCATGTCGCCACTTAGTCCAAAATACCCTGCGGTCCCTCCATACAGACCTCGACCAATATGCTCCATTTCTTCAATGATTTGCATTGCTCTTACTTTAGGAGCCCCCACTAATGTTCCGGCCGGGAAGGTCGCAGCAAATAAGTCAAATTGATCAAAATTGGATGCCAATTTACCTTGAACTCCACTAACTATATGCATGACATGGCTGTAATGCTCAATTTTGCGATACGGCTCTACATATATTGAACCTGCTTCAGCTACACGACCTAGATCATTTCTTGCAAGATCAACCAACATTACGTGCTCTGCTGATTCTTTTGGATCAGCTAGTAAATTATTTGCATTTACTTCATCCTCTTTTTCAGTTGAGCCACGCGGAAGTGTTCCAGCGATTGGCCGAAGAGATGCAATTTCACGATTCAATTTAACTAACGCTTCTGGGGATGAACCAACTACCTTGGTATCACCAAAATTGAAAAAAAACATATAAGGTGAGGGATTAAGGAGTCTTAATGCCCTGTAGACTTCAAAGGGTTCGATGTCAGTTTTACCGCGAAATAAAACAGAAAGAACAATTTGGTAAATATCACCAGCAGCTATATATTCTTTACATCTTTCAACACGATTTGAAAATTCTTCTTCTGACAGACTTGGCTCTGCTGTCGAGACAGAAGCATCTTTTGAGCCCGATGGAATAGCTCCACGTAATAACTTGATAATTTCTTTTCTGAGTGAAGCGCGTTCTATCTCGGGTCCATCATGCAGAAGTGCAACTCTTCGAGTCAAATGATCAAAAACCAACAAAGAGGCGGTTGCTACAAAAGCAGCATCTGGTATGTGTGACTGCTTAAGAGTTTTTCCAGGGATATTTTCGAATAATCGAATAATATCATAACCAGAAACACCAACTAATCCGCCTGAAAACGGCAAACCACTCTCAGGTTGGGGCTTTGGTGCTAATTTTAGGCAACGACGTAATACGTCAAGATATTGTTGCTGATTTGAGGGGCGAGCTTCTTTAACATCATCAATTGTCATACATCGGTCATCTATGCGCACATCTAGAGAATCTCCAAAGCCAAGAAAAGAATATCGAGCAAGCCGCTCCCCTCCTTCCACACTTTCTAAAAGAAAACGTGGATTAAGTGATTCAAGTTTTAAATAGGCTGAGACTGGAGTATCCAAGTCAGCGATTATATCAAAAGGTGCTTGCATTTTTTCCTCACACGCTGGTAGTACTAGGTTTTACATAAAAAAACCCATCTCTGAATGAAACAAAGATGGGCTTAAGTATTCTTTCAGCCTAATTAATACTTAGACAAAAGCCCTCTCTTTCGTAGGCTTTGGCCACCAATTTAAAATATTTAATTTATCCATAACGCTCAGTATTACTGTGGCTATTACGTGCGTCAAGTTAAGATTGAACTCATATCAAATTAATCAGAGCTGATAAAGCATGGGCAACACTATTGAGAAGCCACACCACATAATCATTGTAAGCGGTATGCCAACACGTAAGAAGTCAGTAAATTTATAGCCTCCAGCGCTCATAACAAGCAAATTAGTTTGATAACCATAAGGAGTTGCAAAGCTCATGTTTGCGCCAAATAATACTGCAAGAATAAATGGCTCGGGGCTTACCCCTAGTTGTTGCGCAATACTAATTGCGATAGGCGTGCCAATAGCCGCAGCGGCAGTGTTAGACACAAGATTTGTCATAATCGTCATAAGTAACATAAAAGCGCTTAAAACCATTGGTGTTGGTAATGCTGACGCGACATTTACAAAAGTATTAGCCAGATAAAATGCCATTCCTGTATCCATTAAAGCTTTACCAAGAGCAAGAGATGTCACAATAATCATAATTACAGGAATTGATAAAGCTCCGACTGCATCACGCCAACTCAAGCAGCCAGTTGCAATCATTAAGCCAAGCCCTACTAATGCACTAACCGCAATTGGCATAAAACCAAGTGCAGCAAAAGCAATTACACCTCCCATGATAAATAGTGATCTTTTGGCATGATGTCTTTGTGGTAAATCTGTTGTTCCGTCAAGCACCAGCATAGTTCCACTATTTTTCAAATGATTAATTGCTTCGCTAGATCCTTGAACAAGAAGAACATCGCCTGCACGCAATCGAGTTAAATTTAAATCATTCGTTACCTGTGAGTCCACCGTTCTTGCTCTATGTAATGCTAATGGTAACAAGCCGTAACTATTATTAAATTTAGCGGCTGTAAGACTGCGTAAATGCAATGGAGACCCGCGCGTAATAACAACCTCTGCAAGTTGCTGTCCTTCTGCTTTAAGAGGTGTTTCATCATTAATTGGATGCTCATTATCAGATATATTGTATAGAGTTGCGCCTAAAAGTTGCTCAAAATGCTTTAAGTTATCGGGAGAGTCTTTAACAAATAATCGATCGCCAGGAAGAATAATCACCGATGGCAATTTTACGAGAAATAATGATTCAGTTCTTTGAATTTTATCTATTCGAAGACCGCCATCTGCTTTAGCAAGGACTTCTGATAGCGATTTTCCATCTGCAAAGCCTCCCTCCTTAACATGCAATTGTGCACTAAAAATTCGTGGAGACGTATCAGCCATGGGCGCTACTCGATCTGGAAGCAACTTTGGGCCAACTAACCACAAAAATAATAAGCCGGCGCCTCCTACAATAGTGACAGGCAGAACCCATTCAAACATACTAAATTGGTACATACCGATATCTCGAGAGATACCAACAACTAACAAATTTGTTGATGTGCCTATGGTTGTTGACATACCTCCGATAATAGTAGCAAGCCCCATAGGAAGCATCACACCAGAAACTGGAAATTTTGCTCTAAGTGATGCGCCAACTAGAATTGGCATCAATAAAATAACAATCACTGTGTTATTCATAAAAGCACTTAGCACAGCTCCTGCAATTAGTGTTATTGCAAGTGCTGCTATAGGTCTCGAAGCCCAAGCTTTGCTAACTATCCCAGCCAAAGTTTGTAAGGAGCCCGTGGTTTCCAAAGCTTTCCCAACCATCATAAGAGCGCAAATTGCAATTAATGCTTCACTCCCAAAGCCTGCAAAAAAATGCATTGGGCTCAAAATAATTTCTTCTTCCTTCGTATAAGGTACGAGTTGGAATCCTGCAACCAATAATATTAAAATGGCTAATGATGAAGATTCGAGTGGAATATTATCTCGAGTAAATAATATCAACGCGATGACCGTCAGTATTAATACGGCTATTCCATGAGCGTCAGGTATTATATTTTGCAATAGATGGCCTCACTAACTTTAACCATTGAGACAATAAACCGTATCCTAATTCACACCCAATTAGCAATGAATAAGATATAATTATTGTAATTTGCTATCACGAAAACTATCAAATAAATTTTTAAAAAACTTATAATCAGAACTATAAAAATTAACAAAAAGCAATTACAGCGACAAAATCTAAACTAAGATCAATAAGATTATTTTATTTAGCAATAGTGTTATCAAATACTCAATAATATCTACTTAACATCTTATATTTTTAGCGCTGTTTATCATGCAATTTTTTAAAATATAGATTTTTTAGCTAAAATATTTGAGAAATAACAAAAGGATTAAATATGCCTTCATTTGATATTGTGAGTGACTTCAATTTTCAAGAAGTAATCAACGCCGTAGATCAAGCAAACAGAGAGGTTGGAACACGCTTTGATTTTAAAGGCTCAAATTCAAAATTTGAAATTGAAAATATGGAAATTACAATGAACTCACAATCAAGTTTTCAACTCAAACAAATGCTTGATATTTTATGTCAGAGACTTTCCAAGCGTGGTATAAATATTGCCTGCCTTGAAAAACAGGATGTAGAATTAAATAATGTTATTGCTCGCCAAAAGATTTTACTAAGACGCGGCATTGATAATGATCGAGCAAAAAAAATCATAAAGATTATTAAAGAAAAAAAAATTAAGGTTCAAACATCAACTCAGGGTGAGAAATTACGAGTTAGTGGTAAAAAGCGAGATGACTTGCAAGAAATAATTACAATCTTAAAAAACACTAATTTTGATTTACCACTTCAATATGAAAACTTTAGAGAATAACTAAAAAGCTTTTATTAAATGAATAAAGAAACTCAAAAATCTCTTCGCCGTAAAGATATTACGTTTGAAGATAAAGACCAGGCATTACGTGATGATGTTCGTACATTAGGAGCTATGGTGGGTGATCTCATTCGTGAACAGAGCGGGGAAAAACTTTACCAATTTGTTGAAAATTCTAGACAGTTGGCAATTAGTCGCAGGGAAAATGATAAACACCCTGGCAATAATTTAGCTAATTTTGTTAGTGGCCTTGAATCTGGAAAAGCTCTTCAGGTAATTCGTAGCTTCTCTACTTATTTTCAAATGGTAAATACGGCTGAAAAAGTACATCGTATTCGTCGACGTGGAGAATATCTAAGAGACGTTGATCATTTTCAGCCAAGCGGACTTGAAGATGCACTTATAAAATTAAAAGATTCAGGTGTGACTATTGATGATCTCAAGTATTTATTTAGCTCGTTATCTATAGAGCCAATATTTACAGCTCACCCTACTGAATCGACAAGGAGGACCATTTTAAGAAAAGAACAAAATATCGTAAAACATTTAGTTGCATTGTTAAATCCAATGATAACTCCCCATGAAAAAAATTCTGCTCTTCAAAATATACGTTTGCTTGCTACTACTGGATGGCAAACTGATGAACACCCCTCAGAACAAATGACAGTTGCTGACGAACTTGAGCATGTATTATTTTTTGTAACTGATGTTTTATACAGAGCAATCCCACCATTTTATGAAAGTATTGATGACGCTATTCATCGTATTTATGGCGAAAAGATTGGAGCTATAGAAGTACCTAACATTTTACATTTTGGCTCTTGGGTTGGTGGGGATATGGACGGTAATCCAAATGTAAATGCTAAAACTATTAGAGCAACACTTGCGCGTCAGCGATCACTAATTCTTGATTTATACTATAAAGAATGTGCTGGCATTGCTGTAAAACTCAGTCAATCAACAGGCCACTGTAAATTTGGACAAAATATGCTCGATAAGATCGACGAGTATAGAGGTATTTTTCCTAATGCGTATCATGCTGTACCTGCCCGTCACAGAGATATGCCTTACAGGGTATTTTTACGCCTAATTCAACAACGCCTTCAAAATACATATGATGACGATGCTTTTCCCTATGAAAAGGTTAATCAGCTAATCGATGATATTCAATTAATTGCTGATAGTCTTGCTCAAAATAAGGGAGAACAAGCAGGGCTTTTTGTAGTGGAGCGCTTATTAAGGCGAATTCATACTTTTGGTTTTCACATGGTTACACTTGATATTAGGCAAGACTCAGAGGTACATCGAAATGTTATCGGTGAGATACTTGGAGAAGAAAACTGGAATGAAATGCCGGCAGAAGAACGGGCAATAAAAATATCTGAGGCTATCGAGTCACGAGAAAGTATTCCGATGAACCTCAGTACACAAGCACGTAAAACAATTGCAGTTTTTCAAGCAATTGCTTTTTGTCGTCGAAAATATGGTCCGAAGGCAATTGGGCCATTTATTGTCAGTATGACACAAGGTGCTGATGACATTCTTTCTGTCATGCTATTAGCTCAATGGGGTGAATTGCATAACAAGCGTGGTAGTGTGCCTCTTGATATTGCACCTCTACTAGAGACCGTTGAAGATTTGCAAAATGGTCCTGATATTCTCAAATCTTTGCTTTCTTCAAGTGTATATCAAAACCATTTAAAACAGCGTGATTACCGTCAAATGATAATGATTGGTTATTCTGACAGCAACAAAGATGGTGGGCTCGCTTCTGCTCGTTGGTCTCTACAAAACGCTCAGGAAATAATAGTTGATACAGCTGAGAAAAAAGGTATTGAGTTAACATTTTTTCATGGCCGTGGTGGAACAGTTAGCCGAGGTGGAAGCAAAACTCATGTTGCAGTTCTTGGGTCGCCGCCAGGAACGATTAAAGGTCGATTAAGAGTTACCGAACAAGGCGAAATAATAAATGAAAAATACGGCTTGCGCGGTATTGCTCTTCGAACATTAGAACAGATAACAGGCTCAGTTGCTCTCGCGACCTCAATTACAAGAGATGAAACTAACGATCGTAAAGAATGGCATCAAATAATGGATGTTATCGCCAATGAAAGCCGTCATGCTTATCGAAAACTTATTTATGAAACACCTAATTTTTATGATTATTTTAGAAAAGCAACCCCAATAGATTTAATTGAACGTATGCGAATTGGCTCAAGACCGTCATCTCGTAGACACCAATCTGGCATTAGTGATCTTCGTGCAATACCTTGGGTGTTTTCATGGACGCAAGCCCGATTTGTTCTTCCTGGATGGTATGGAGTTGGTAGCGGATTGGAAAAAGCAATTGATCAATTTGGAGAAGATAAGTTTAGTGAAATGTTTAGACAGTGGTATTTCCACAAGTCACTTGCAGCTGATACTGAAATGGTATTAGCTATATCAGATTTAGGTATTGCTGAACTTTACTCTAAACTTGCAGGTGAAAATTTACATAATGAATTCTTTCCCACTATCAGAGCAGAATTTGAATTAACTAAAAATTTAATACTAAAATACTCAGATCATGAGACTCTTTTGGGCAATGATGTCACTTTACAGCGTGCAATAATGCTCAGAAATCCTTATGTGGATCCAATGAGTCTAATGCAAGTGGATTTATTAGATCGTTGGCGCAAGTCTAATTATGAGGATGAAAGTATATTTAATGCTTTGCTCGCAAGCGTTAATGGAATAGCCCAAGCACTTCAAAATACCGGTTAAGATAAAAAGATTTATTTATTTATTACTTTTCTAGAATGGTCCATTAATTATTTATAGTTCATTTAAATTCTAAGTGAGTAGGTATATGAAAGCAGTATTTCTTGATTTTTTAACGCTTGGACCTGGGCTAAATATTGACGGTTTAAAGACTCTTCTGCCAGAGTTAGAAATTTTTGACATTACAACTGATGAACAAGTACCAGAACGAATTAAAGATGCAAACATAATACTCACTAACAAGATTGATTTAGATGAAAAGTTATTAAGTAATTGCCCTTCGCTACAGGTTATTGGCCTCACTGCAACCGGAACTGATAATGTTGATCTTGAAGCAGCAAAAAATCATGGTGTTGCTGTTTGCAATATACGTGCTTACTGTACTCAATCTATTGCTGAACATGTATTTGCATGTCTTTTAAATTTTACAAGAAACTTACAAAACTATAACACTGCAGTTCGTGCTGGACATTGGGAGAAGTCTGAAAATTTCTGTTTAATGTCTTTTCCAATTCGAGAGTTATCTGAAATGAAAATTGGAATTGTGGGATATGGTGAGCTTGGCAGAGGTGTTGCAAATCTTGCTCGTTCTTTTGGAATGGAGGTAATGATATCAGTTAGGCCAGGAACCTTAGAAATAAAAAACAATCGTGTTCTGTTTGAAGATATATTAAAATTTGCAGACGTAATTTCATTGCACTGTCCATTAACTGATAGTACCAAAGGAATGTTTTCAGAGGCTGAATTTAAAAAGATGAAATCTGATGCAATATTAATTAATACTGCTCGCGGTGGTTTAGTGGACCCAGATGCGTTAGTTGAAGCCTTAAACTCTGGAGAAATAGCTGCTGCAGCTATTGATGTTTTATCAAAAGAACCTCCAGTTGATGGAAATCCACTACTTGATTACGATAAACCTAATTTGATATTGACTCCCCATATTGGATGGGGCAGTAAGCGAGCGAGGCAAGCTGCAATAGACCAATTAACTGAGAACATAGCAGCCTTTATTAGAGGCGAACGACTTAATCAGGTTGTAACTCGAAAAGAACTTTAATTAATTTTTGAAAAT
Source organism: Gammaproteobacteria bacterium (assembly GCA_002685275.1). Next base: position 11,050 of record NYWX01000052.1, on the reverse strand, counting down.
ATTCATAAAATTATCTGGCAGCCTCTCTTAAAAAGTCTGCTGGTTTTGCATTAACAGCAGTGCGTGCTGCCAAGCAACCGCTTAGGCATACAATAGTGACGCCAACCAGTGGACCCACCAACCAAATTTTTGGATCAAAAGAAAAAGGTAGATTGAATAGCTGGGTGGCAATCACATATGCTATTAATGAGGCGCCAGCTGAAGCAAGAATCCCTGCAGCTGAGCCAAGCGCTGCGAATTCTGTAATTACACCAACAAATATTGTTGAACGCCTTGCGCCCAACGCTCGTAACATTGCACTTTCAAAACGACGTTCATCAATAGTTGACTGCACGGCAGCAAACAATACTGCTATACCAGCACCTATTGTAAATAAAAAAATTATCTGCACAGCTAAACTTGCATTTTTGATGATATTTTCAACCTGCTCAATGATTACGCCAAGATCTATGATTGAGATACTTGGATGTAACTTTAAAAGTTCAGGAAAAAACGATTGGCCAATATTTTCAATATACAGACTTGCAATATAAGTTGTGGGCATTTCATCTAAAGCAAGTGGAGATAATGTGATAAAAAAGTTTGGTTGGAACGAATCCCAGTTTACTTTTCTGATACTACTAATTTCCGCTTCTATTTCATTGCCTGCAATAAAAAAACTCATGCGATCACCAATTATTAGGCCTGTATCTTTTGCGGCTCCCTCTTCAATAGAAATTAGTGGTGGACCTTCATAGCCTTGAGGCCACCACTCGCCATCAACTATTTCATTACTCGAGCTTAATTTATTAGCCCAAGTTAAATTGGCTTCTCTATTTACAAACCATTCACCGTCTTCGTTTGGATAATCACGCTCTTTGACAGATTGAGAATTTATTTTCGTCATACGTGCACGAATCATCGGCGTAAATAAGGGTACTTCAATATCATTAGCCTCAAATATCATTGATAAAGACTCAATTTCGTGCGGTTGTATGTTAATTAAAAAATGATTTGGGATGTCATTACTCATTGTTTGACGCCAACTATCAAGTAAATTAGTTCTAACAAGAGTTAAAATTAAGAGAACAGTAATTCCAATACCAAAAGCAACAATTTGTATCGCACTATCGCGGCCACGTCGTGAAACATTTGCAAAACCATAACGCCAGGCTACACCTACCCCCTTAAAAGCCTTGCCAAAAAAAATAGCCATCCCGCGGCCAACTAAATAAAGCAAAATTGCAACTATGCCTATTCCGATTATCACTACCAATAACATACTGAAGTCATTAAAACTGCGGTACAAAAGAATGCTTACACTTAAAAAAGAGAGGCCTATAATAAATATTTTAGAAGGGGTGGGAGCCGTAATTTCATGTTGAAGAACCTTTAGTGGTGGAGTATTACGTAACTGAATAAGAGATGGCAATGCAAATCCTATAACGAGGATCATGGCACTTAAAGCCGCTAAAATTACTGGCGTTATCCCAGCGCTTGGTAGCTTAGTTTGTTGCAAGAGATCAAGTAAAATCTTTGAGATCAACTCCTCCGCGGCAAAGCCAATCAAACTACCAATTAAAATTCCAAATAAAGTGAATAAAAATAACTGGATAAGAGCAACCGTAATAACAAAACCTTGCGTTGCCCCCAAACTTTTCATTAGCGCGATTTCACCCATACGTTTGGAAGTGAAGCGGCGAGCAGACATGGCTACTGCAACAGCACTTAGTAACAAGCTAATAACTGCTGTCAAAGATAAAAAACGTTTGGCTTTTTCTGTTGCGCTGTAGACCCGGTCAGTTCTATCTTCCTGACTTTGAATTCGCACAGATTCTGGTAAATTATCTTGCATTGCTGCATTAAAATCATTTACTTCATTTTCTTGTCCAGCCACAAGTAAGGCATAGCTCACTCTACTTCCTTCACCAATCAAATTACTATTTGGAATATCTTTTGCATTTATAAGCACAGATGGTGCAAATGAAGAAAATCCAATCGACTGATCTGGTCGATAAGTTAATACAGATGAAATTTTGAGTTCAAGTTCACCTATTGATAGGAAATCTCCTACTTCAGCATCAACTCTTGCCAATAAAGCTGCCTCAGCCCAAACCTCACCTTTGGGAGGTATCTCATCAATTTTTCTTTGCTCTCCAAACAATGTATCAGAAACTCTCAATGAACCACGCAGAGGATATAGATCACTTACAGCTCTAATTGTAGACAGCGCATTTTTTTCTTTATTGTAGATCACCGATGGAAACCACATAGTTTCTGCAGTCACAAGATTGAAGTCTTTTGCAAGATCTTTAAATTTGTCAGGTATTGGCTCTTGGGAGCGAAGCCTAAGATCTGCTGCTAAAATTTCATTTGCTTGAAGATTTACTGCCTTTCCAATCCGATCTGTTAGAAAACCTACTGATGTCAGAGCACCAACGGCAAATGCAATTGCAATAATGAAGACTAAAACTTCTCCTGAGCGTAAATCACGACCTAGGCTTCTTAATGAGAATAATAAAGCTCTCATTCATTACGCCTTTGATCACTAACAAGTTTTCCAACATCCAATGAAATTGTCCGATCACAGCGCTTTGCAAGATTCTGATCATGCGTCACAAGCACTAATGTTGTGGATAAATTATGATTTAATTCAAACATCAATTCCATAATTTTAATACCAGTGCGACTATCTAAATTTCCAGTTGGTTCATCAGCAAATAGAACTGCTGGTTCAGTAGCAAAAGCACGAGCAATAGCTACTCGTTGTTTTTCACCGCCTGATAATTGAGATGGATAATGGCTCCATCGTTCTTGCAAACCAACCTTTTTTATTATTCTCCAAGATAAATCTCGTGCATTATTTTTACCTGCTAATTCGAAAGGAAGCATTATGTTCTCAAGCGCATTAAGAGATGGAATAAGATGAAAAGATTGAAATACAAATCCAACACTTTTAGCCCTTAATTGAGCACGGCCATCTTCGTTTAAATCAGAAAGATTTATCGAATTCAGGACAACATTTCCTTTTGTTGGAATATCTAATCCAGCTAAAAGAGATAGTAAAGTAGACTTTCCGGAACCAGAAGGTCCAACTACAGCGACAGATTCTCCTTGGTAAATTTCAAAATTTATATCCGAAAGGATGGTCAGCGGCCCCTCAAGACTGTTAACCTGTTTGCTTATATTTTTGGCTTCTAGAACTTTAATGTTGTTTTGTGATTCGAAAGACATGCGAATAATTATATCTCTTATAATTTTATTTTTATCTATTAACAAGGCTTTTGCTGATGCCCCAAATATCGTTATTTTTGGTGATAGCTTGAGCGCTGGCTATGGTATTGAAATTAAAGAATCTTGGAGTAGCCTATTGCAATCTCGGTTAAAAGAACAGGGTTATATATATGAAGTTATAAACGCAAGTATAAGCGGTGAAACAACAGAAGGAGGTGCAACTCGTATAGATTCAATACTGAAAAACTTTTCTCCAGACCTATTAATTCTTGAATTAGGTGGAAATGACGGTTTGAGAGGATTTCCTCCTGAGAGAATTAAGAAAAATCTTGAAAAAATTATCATAAAAACAAAATCTTCAGGTGCTGAAATAGTGTTGCTCGGAATTCGCATACCGACAAATTATGGTACAAGGTATTCTAAGGAGTTTGAAAATGTCTTTCGTAATATATCTTACCAATTTAAAATTAATTGGATTGAGTTCTTTATGAAAGATATTGCTTTTAATGACGATCTTCTACAAGAAGACCGTATTCACCCTAATACTGATGCTCAACCTATACTTTTGAATAACGCTTGGCCTATTATTAAGGATACACTGGAAAAAGTAGAATAGAATAAATAAAGGGGGATTGTTTTGGAAAAAATTTGGTTAAAATCATATCCTAAAGGCATTCCAGAAGAAGTGCCTACCCCTCCATTTGTCTCAGTGAAAGATCTTTTTGAAAGAACATTCAAAAAACATCCCTCAAATGCCGCATTCACAAATATGGGTAAAACACTTGATTATAAAGAGCTAGATATTTTGTCTGTGCAATTTGCCAACTATTTACAAAATGTACTTGGACTTAAACAAGGTGAGCGTGTCGCAATAATGCTGCCAAACATTCTTCAATATCCTGTAGTAATGTGTGGAATTTTTCGCGCAGGCCTAGTTGTAGTTAATGTAAACCCTTTATATACAGCAAGAGAGCTTGAACACCAATTGAAAGATTCGGGGGCTAAGTGTGTAATTATTTTAAAAAACTTTGCTCATATTCTTGCTGAAGTTATTGAAAAAACTGAAGTAAATCATGTTGTAACTACTGGCGTTGGAGATTTACTTAGTTGGCCAAAAGGAATTTTAATTAACTTAGTCCTGAAGTATTTCAAGCGATCAATCCCTAATTATAACTTAAATAACGAAATTACTTTTAAACAAGTACTTAAGTTTGAAGCAGAAACTCCACTAAAGTCAGTCAATACCAAACCTTCAGATATTGCTTTTTTGCAATACACTGGCGGCACAACAGGAGTGTCAAAAGGTGCAATTCTGAGCCATCGAAACATGGTTTATAACGTCCAGCAAACCATTGTTTGGCAAGCAAATGCATATGATGATGATAAACCTATAGTGGCAATAACGGCATTACCGCTTTATCACATCTTTTCATTGGAGTGCAATTGTTTAACAATGATGGCACAAGGTGGTGAAAATGTACTTATAACCAACCCGAGAGACTTTGAAGGCTTTGCAAAGGAAATTGCTAAATTTAATTTTAGTTTATTTACTGGGGTTAATACAATGTTTGCTGCACTTATGGATACCCCAAGTTTTTCTAAAATAAATTTTGAATATCTACGCGTATGTATTGGTGGTGGAATGGCTGTTCAGCCAGCCATTGCAAAAGAGTGGAAAGAAAAAACTGGTATAACACTTTTGCAAGCTTATGGATTAACAGAAACATCTCCGGCAGCTATTGTTAGCCCAATTAAGCGTGAGTTCACAGGTTCTATTGGGCTCCCAATATCTTCTACTGAGGTTATAATTGCAGATGATGCATATCAACCTTTACCAATTGGTGAGTCCGGAGAAATCTGTATACGTGGTCCCCAAGTTATGCAAGGTTACTGGAATCGTCCAAAGGAAACTTCAGAAGTCATGTCAGTCGATGGTTGGTTTCGCACAGGAGACATTGGATACTTTAATGATGATGGCTATGTTTTTATTGAAGATCGCAAAAAAGATATGATCATAGTATCTGGTTTTAATGTTTATCCTAATGAAATTGAAAATGTGGTTGTTGAGCTTGATGATATTCTTGAAGCTGCAGCAATTGGTATACCTGACGAGCGCTCTGGTGAAATTGTAAAAATCTTTGTTGTGAGAAAAAATAATAAGGTCACCGAAAAAGAGATCATAAATCACTGCAAAAGTAATCTAACGGGTTATAAAAGGCCTAAGATAATTGAATTTAGAGATGAATTACCAAAAACTAATGTTGGTAAGATTTTAAGAAGAGGTTTACGAGATTAAAAACTATTCATTATGAAATGATGGACTAAATTCATGTACTGCATCCACAAGCACAGCTAAATGCTCTGGTTTTACATCTGGCGTAATACCATGGCCTAGATTAAAAACATGACCTGGGCCTACTCCATAACTTGTTAGAGTATCGATAACACCTTGACGAATATTTTCAGGGCTAGCAAGTAAAGTTTTTGGATTTAAATTTCCTTGTAAAGCAACTTTGTCTTTTACATACTTTCTTGCAGTATCAAGATCAATTGACCAGTCAACTCCCAATGCCTCACATCCAATATCAGCTAAATCAGATAACAAAGAGCCTGCGCCTTTTGTAAACACAATTATTGGAATTCTTTGTCCATCTTTTTCACGTATTAAACCATCAATGATTTTCTGCATACTTTTCATCGAAAACCTACGAAAATCGTCATCATCTAAAATTGCACCCCAGGTATCAAAAATTTGAATCGCTTGAGCACCTGCATCAATTTGTCCATTTAGATATTCAATTGTAGTTTCTGCAATTACATTCATCAAAAGATCAAGGGTATTCGGTTCTTCTTTAGCAAGCGCTTTAATATTGAGAAATTCACGACTAGAACCACCCTCTACCATGTAAGTACCGACTGTGAATGGACTGCCGGCAAAACCTATTAAGGGAACACTGCCGTTCAGCTCACGATGAATTACACGAGCTGCCTCAAATACATAGCCTAAATCTTTTTCTATATCTGGAATATTAAGATTATGAATATCATGAATGGATCTTATACGATTTTTAAATTTAGGTCCGTCACCAGGCTTAAAATAGAGACCCAAGCCCATCGCATCTGGAACTGTTAAGATATCAGAAAATAATATAGCTGCATCTAACTTAAAGCGCTTTAATGGCTGCAATGTAACCTCACATGCCAAATCAGGATTTTTACATAAACTCAGAAAATCGCCAGCCTCAGACCTGATTTTACGATATTCTGGCAAATACCGACCTGCCTGACGCATTATCCAAACTGGAGTTCTAGAAACAGGCCGACGCATTAAAGCGCGAAGCAATAGGTCATTCTTAAGGTTTGTCATGTTTTATTTATATGCATTTCTATGGAGGATTGCATTGCTTCAGCAGCAGCGCGAGGATTTACTGCATCACGTATGGGCCTTCCAACAACAATGTAATCAGCACCGTTGGAAAAAGCTGATTCTATAGAAACTACTCTTTTTTGATCACCAGTGGGTTTATTGTCAACAGGCCGAATGCCTGGTGAAACAACTATTAACTTATTATCAATATACTTCCTTAATTTTGGCACCTCAAGACCTGAAGATATGACTCCATCACAACCCGCATCAAGTGTTTGCTTGGCTCGTGATAAGACTAAATCTTCAATATTACAATCAAACCCGAGATCGTTAAGATCGCCTCGATCTAAGCTGGTCAATGCCGTAACACCGAGTATTTTTAAAGTGTCGCCTTTATTTTCTGCGGCCGCATTAAGAATAGAACAATTCCCATGCACTGTTAGAAACGAGACTCCACGATCTTTTAATTGACGCACTGCCGAACCTACAGTTGCTGGAATATCAAAAAATTTTAGATCGCAAAAAACTTTTTTGTTTTGTAAAAGCATCCAATCAAGTAATTTAAAGTATTCCCCGCTCATCATTAATTCAAGCCCAATTTTATAAAAAATTACAGAATCACCAAGCTCATTTACTAATGATTTAGCCTTAGAACAATTTGCTACATCCATAGCAAAAATTAACCGTTCTTTTTTGGGTATGGATTTATAATTCACTAAAATTCTCCATGAGATGTATGCAAATTCTATTAGGCATTTAAAAACTCATGAGCTGCAATTGCATAACGATCTGTCATCCCAGCAATATAATCTGTGACAATACGGGCTTTAGCAAATTTCTCTGTATTTTTCGCAGCACTCGCGAATTGTAATGGCATTTTTTTTTCATCTTTCATGTATGCATGAAAAAGATCATTAATTATGGTTTGGACTCTTTTGGTCATCTCAAGTTTCTGCTCATGGCTATAAAGGTTCTTACGAAGAAATCTTTTTAAAAAAATATGTTGTTCATACATTGAATCAGACATAGCAATTAGAGGCTGCTTGGTTCTCCTAACATCTTCGATTGAACGCGGAGCTTGCCGATTAATATTGCTTGAAGAATATCTAATTAGGTCATCAACCACTGCGCCTATCATACTTCGAATAATTTCATAAATTAATCTACGATCATCTAGTTCAGGGTAGCGCTTATGAATAATATCAAAATGTTTTGCAAATAGTGACTGGGTTCGAAGTTGCTCAATATTTAGAAGACCAGACCTAAACCCATCATCGACATCATGACTATTGTAAGCAATTTCATCAACAATATTTGCAACCTGAGCCTCCAAGCTTGGTTGTAATCCTTCAAGAAAACGTTTTCCAACATCTCCTAGCCTCTGAGCATTTTGGCTTGAACAATGTTTTAAAATTCCTTCACGTGTTTCAAACATTAAATTCAAACCATTAAAATCTGCATATTTAGATTCTAGAACATCAACAATCCGCAATGACTGTAAATTATGTTCAAAACCTCCAAAATCATGCATACAAGCATTCAATGTGTCTTGCCCAGCATGTCCAAATGGAGTGTGACCAATATCATGTGCAAGACAAATAGCTTCAGTAAGTGCTTCATTAAGCCGTAGAGAAGTCGCTACAGTTCGCCCTATTTGGGAAACCTCCAAAGAATGGGTTAAGCGTGTCCTATATAAATCGCCTTCATGATTAATAAAAACTTGGGTTTTATAAACTAGACGTCGAAAGCCTGTGGAATGAATTATTCGATCTCTATCTCGCTGAAATTCTCCTCGATACTTCGATCTGGGCTCACTATATTTCCTACCGCGACTACAAGCTTCATTTACAGCATATGGTGCAAGAATTTCACCCATTAATCATCATCACCAAGAATGTTAAGTAATCGATTTTTATCAAAAGATGAAGTTACAAAAGATTTTCCTAATCTTTCTAAAAGAACAAAACGTAATTGCTTTTGCTGAATTTTTTTATCCATACCAATAGCTTTAAACCAATCGTCAAAAGAAATTTTTGGTTTATCTACAGGTAGCCCAGCAGCTCTTATCAGGTTTTCGAGTCGAGCTACTTCATCAGTTTCAATATCACTTAACTTTGCAGCCATAATCATTCCTACAGCAACAGCTTCTCCATGTAACCATTCTCCGTAGCCGAGGCAATGCTCTATTGCATGGCCAAATGTATGTCCAAAATTAAGTGTTGCTCTTCTGTCAGCTTCATATTCATCTTCTGCAACAACTGCAGCTTTTATTTCACATGATCGTCTTATTGTATGCGCTAGTGCCTCAGGATCTTTAGAAATTAAAAGTTGTATGTTCTCCTCAAGCCATTCGAAATAAGCCATGTCACATATGACCGCATGTTTTATAACTTCTGCTAGCCCAGCTCTATATTCTCTGTCTGGGAGTGTTCTTAATGTATTAGTATCAATTAACACAACTTTAGGTTGATGAAATGCACCTATTAAGTTTTTTCCCTCTGGATGATTAACTCCAGTTTTTCCACCAACAGATGAATCAACCTGCGCAAGTAATGTTGTCGGCACCTGAATAAAAGATACACCGCGCATGTAACAAGCAGCAGCAAACCCAGTGATATCTCCAACAACACCGCCACCTAGAGCAATAACTGTAGTATCCCGGTTTGCATTGGAAGAAACTAATTTATCTAAAATTAATCTGGTAGATTCAATATTCTTATATGCCTCACCATCCATTAACTCAATAGTGCTGACTTTTTTATCAATAAGATTGGACAACAACAATTTCATATGGAAAGGAGCAATAGTCTCATTACTGACAACCAAGCAATCTGGTCCAGTTATGAATTTAGCCAAATTAAAATTACCGTCAAGAATTTTATTTCCAATAAGAATTGGATAGCTACGATCATCAAGATCAACAATAATTTTATGATAAAGTTTCATTTTTTAGATCACACAACCTGCTCAATTATTTCACTAGCGACAGACTTAACTTTTCTGCCATCAGTCTCAACTATAATATCTGCAATTTCTTTATACAGAGGATGGCGCAAATATAATAATTGCTCAAGAGTTTCCCTGGCATCGACATTTTCTAGTAGTGGTCTTTCTCGGCCTTTCAAAGTTCGCGCAACTTGTTGATCAACTGTTGTATAGAGGTATACAACAAATCCTCTTGCGCCCAAACGGCTTCGGCTTTCAGCCTCCAATATTGCCCCCCCACCTGTGGCTAAAACAATATTATCCCTTTTGGTTAAATCATCAATTACATTTGCCTCACGCTTACGAAAGCCAATCTCTCCCTCTTTTTCAAAGATAAATGGAATGTCAACACCTGTGCGTGATTCAATTTCATCGTCACTGTCTACAAAAGATAAATGTAAAGAGCGTGCAAGATATCTCCCAACAACAGATTTACCTGCGCCCATGGGTCCAATAAGAAAAATATTTTTTGGTTGCTTCATAAACGGTAGTATTAAATTTAAGAAAATTAATCTAAAAATGACTCACCAGATCAAAGATGGTTTGACAGCACCATAACCACTAACTAATGTGGTGATACCCTTAAATATGTGGGTATTCGGTTTAAGTGTTAATAACTATGTATAACCTAATAAACAAAAAAACTAAACTAGTTCATAAAAAACAATCCAGAATCTTACGGATAATGATTCTAATTTGCACATTTTTTGCAATTGGTGCTTTAGCGACTTCTGCTGGAGCAATTGGAGCATATTATTATGTTCAGCCTAGCCTTCAGTCTGCAGAAGCAATTCGTGATATTCCTTTAGAGGTACCCTTACGTATTTTTAGCCGTGATGGTTATCTTATCAGCGAAATTGGAGAGCGAAGACGAATACCAGTTTCTTATGAAGATATTCCTGAGCATGTCATACAAGCTTTTATAGCTGCGGAAGACCGAAGGTTTTTTCAACATTCAGGTATAGATTATCGTGGCGTTTTACGAGCCATTATACGTATGGCCAAAACTGGAAATGCCTCTGGTGGTGGTGGCAGCACACTTACTCAACAACTTGCACGAGATTATTTTCTCACACGTGAGCAGACGCTTAGTCGAAAACTTAAAGAAGCTTTTCTTGCTCTAAAGATAGAGCAAGAATTTACTAAGAAGCAGATTTTAGCGCTATTTCTCAACAAGATGTTTTTTGGTCAACGTGCGCATGGTGTTGCAGCAGCATCGAAAGTTTTCTTTAATAAAGATCTGGCTGATATTAATGTGGCTGAAGCAGCTACACTGGCCGGAATATTACCCGCACCATCAAGATATAATCCAGTTTCAAGTGCAAAAAATGCCAAGGTAAGGAGACGATACGTTCTAAAGAGAATGCTTACACTTGAATATATAAATGAAAAGGTATACCAGGAAGCTATTAAGTTTCCTCTTGAATCTCAATTACATGGTGCAGCCATTGAGCTCAATGCTCCATTTGTAGCTGAAATGGTTCG
>NYWX01000051.1 GCA_002685275.1 Gammaproteobacteria bacterium | reverse complement strand
TGAATGTTAAATTTCTTAAATCGATGGTATCACGCAATGGAAAAACAATAGGTATCCCGCGCTCATCTGCAATTTCACTGATTCGTCTATAAAGTAGTCGACTTCGATCTATTGAGTGAGATGGCTCTATTGTCAAATCAACATTTCCATCAGAAATAATTTCTCTTTCGCCTTGACCCCAATCGACAGCAAGCCAAATTAAAGTCAGCGGTCTATCTTCACCCCAAACTATGTAACCAGCATTACGTAAAATATCTTGAATTGCCTCAGCATCAAACGAAACCCGCAATTTGTCATCAATGCTTGGTCGAAATTGATTGACATAAGCTGAAGGTATTGGGAATAATTTTTTTACAGCTTCTTTATTTGCGCTAAAATCAGAATGTGAAATTTTTGTAAGTACAACATTCAATGCTTCTTTATAAGCATTTTCAAGAGGATTATTAGCTTTATTATCTAAGGTAACCTCTGCAGAAAATAAATCATCTATGTCTTCCGCCTTAGATAACTGTATTGACATAAGATTTAAGCACAATACAAATAGCGAGAAATTAAGCAAATACCATAAGAATCCGGCACAATTAGTTTTATGATTTTTCATTAATGTTAATTTTCCAAATTATTTCTATATATTATTATATTTTTCTTTCGGAGTATTCTACCCCATCATGACTAATAAACCTTTTACATACAAAGACGCTGGTGTAGATATCGATGCGGGAAACGAGCTTATTGAGGATATAAAGCCATTAGTAAAACTTAGTAGACGTCAAGAGGTTATCTCTAGCCTAGGTGGATTTAGCGGTATGTTTGCTATACCTCCCCATAAATATAAAGAGCCTGTTTTAGTATCTGGTACAGATGGAGTTGGCACGAAAATAATTCTTGCTCAACAGCTAAACCGTCACGATTCTATTGGAATTGATCTTGTTGCAATGTGTGTTAATGATATCTTAGCGCAAGGCGCAGAACCTTTATTTTTTCTTGATTATTTTGCAAGTGGAAAGCTCAAAAAAGAAGTTGCAATAGCCGTGATTAAAGGCATCAATGAAGGTTGCATTCAAGCTGGCGCAGCCCTAATTGGGGGTGAGACTGCTGAAATGCCAGATTTGTATTCTGAAGATGAATATGATCTTGCCGGATTTACAGTTGGCGCTGTAGAACGTAGTAAAATAATTGATGGCAGCCAAATATGTTGTGGTGATGCAATCATTGGGATAGCTTCAAGTGGCCCCCATTCGAATGGTTACTCTCTTATACGCAAGGTATTAGAAAAATCTCCAGATGCAAAAATTAATGGGCATTTCGTAAGCGACCTCCTGCTAGCCCCCACTAAGATCTATGTAAAGCCAATCTTAAGCCTTATTAAGAAAATAGACATAAAAGGAATCGCACACATCACTGGTGGTGGAATCACAGAAAATATACCTCGTATATTGCAAGGCCCAATTAATGCTGAAATTAATACTAATAGTTGGCTAAGAGGACCTATCTTTGATTGGATTTCGAATACTGGTAATGTCGAACAAGAAGAAATGCGTCGTACCTTTAACTGTGGTGTTGGAATGGTTCTTGTGGTCGACAAGAAAGATATTAATGAAACAATCTCTCTATTAATTAAAAATGGAGAATCAGCATGGCAAATAGGAAATATCGTTAAAGCAAATGAAAAAGATGCTGGAAGAGTTTGCTACATAAAATGATCAAAGATTGTAAAACTGCGATTCTCATTTCAGGATCTGGCACTAATTTACAAGCATTTATTGATGCTGTTGAAAATAATAATCTCAACCTTAATCTATTGATAGTATTAAGTAATAACCCACATGCATATGGGCTTGAACGTGCTAAGCGGGCTGGCATTGAAATTAGCTGCATTGAGCATGCAAAATTCTTATCTAGGGAATTATTTGATGAGGCTATTATTCGAGAGTTGGAGCATCATGAACCTGATCTTTTAATACTTGCGGGATTTATGCGCATACTAAGCCCGATATTTATCAGGAAATATTTTGGTAAAATCTTAAATATACACCCTTCACTGCTCCCAAAATATCCTGGGCTCGATACACATCAACGCGCTCTTAGCGCAGGAGACAAGTGGCATGGAAGTACAGTTCATTTTGTTACTGAAGAACTTGATTGCGGACCTCAAATTTTACAAGGGCGTATTGCTATAAATTATGATGAATCAGCGGATGAATTAAAAGAACGAGTTCAGAAAATTGAACATGAAATTTTTCCACTCGCTGCAAGTTGGGTAAGCACAGGTAAAGCCAAACTAAAAAATGGTGAATGTTGGATAGATGGCAAAGTATCTCTAAAACCACCCCTTTTCACTTTTTAAGCTTTGGGTAAGGTAACGCCAGTTTGGCCCTGATATTTACCTCCACGATCTTTGTAAGAAATTTCGCAGACTTCATCAGACTCCATAAACAACATTTGTGCAACACCTTCATTCGCATAAATTCTTGCTGGTAAAGGAGTTGTATTTGAAAACTCAAGAGTCACATGCCCCTCCCACTCTGGCTCAAGAGGAGTAACATTCACAATAATGCCACAACGAGCATAAGTAGATTTTCCAAGACATATAGTTAAGATTGTTCTAGGAATACGAAAATACTCAACGGTACGTGCTAAAGCAAAAGAGTTTGGAGGTATAACACAACTACTTCCCTGAAAATTTACAAAACTTGATTCATCAAAGGCTTTTGGGTCAGCAATCACTGAATTGATGTTGGTAAATATTTTGAATTCATCAGAGCACCGAACATCATAGCCATAACTTGAGGTTCCATAAGAAACGATCTTGCTACCATTATTTTCTCGAACTTGACCCGGCTCAAATGGCTCAATCATTTGATTGTCCTCTACCATACGTCTTATCCATCGGTCTGATTTAATACTCATTCTTTTTCCTCAACGACAATATTGCCAAATTTTGAACTATAATCACTGCGTTGAATAGCTTGTGCAACTGCAATCTGCAAAGCTGTATCTTTAAAAGCTTGGGCAGCGACTGAATTTGGCTCTGCTAATACAGTAGGTAACCCGCTATCAGTTTGTTCACGGATACTCGATAATAAAGGAAGGCTGCCTAATATAGGGATCTCGAAGTCTTTTCTCATTTCATCAGCCCCTCCATTGCCAAATATTGTATCAACCCTTCCACAAGAGGAGCATATATGTGCACTCATGTTCTCAACAACCCCTAAAACCGAAATAGATACTTTTTGAAACATTGCGAGACCTTTTCTAGCATCTATAGTTGCTATCTTTTGTGGTGTTGTAACAATCACAGCACCAGACACAGGTATTTTTTGTGAAAGTGTAAGTTGGATATCTCCAGTCCCGGGCGGCATATCAATGATTAAATAATCTAATTCGCCCCATACTGTTTGATACATAAGTTGCTTCAAAGCTGTAGTAACCATAGGGCCGCGCCACACCATTGGCTGATCAGAATCAATTAAAAAACCGATGGACATAACTTTTATATTGTGATTTTCAAGAGGAAGGATTGATTTGCCATCTTTGCTGATGGGTCGCTCACCATCAAGACCAAGCATTTGTGGTTGACTCGGCCCATAAATATCAGCATCTAAAATTCCTACTGATGCCCCACTCATAGATAGGGCTAGAGCAGTATTTACGGCTATAGTCGATTTTCCAACACCGCCCTTACCTGATGCAATAGCAATTATATTTTTTATTCCAGAAATTGGTTTTATATTACTTTGCACTGCATGTGATGAAATTTTACTTACTAATGATACATCTACTGAAGGTAGGCCAGAATAAATACGCAAATCACTCTCGATTTGAGTTTTAATTAAGTTAGCTGACTCTCCCACAGGAAAATGAATTTCAACAATTACACTAATCGTTGAATCAGAGCACTCATTTTTTAAAATACGGCCAACCTTGCCAAGCTTTTGACCAATTCCATTTAGCTCAAGAGAAAGTAAAAATTCATTTATATTCGACTTTGATGTCACTTTTACACTTCACAAAAAGATTTAAGTAAGTTTTATATATAAAATTATAAAAATATAACTTATTGTAACGGAGTGAGTGAGCAGCTTAAAGCAAACATTGATGCTCAATATACACATTCTAATATGTCATAATATTACTTACATAACTTTAATAGCTCTACAAAGAGACCTCGGCTTCCTATTTATACTTTAAGGCAACCCATTAATATGACAAAATATTACTTTAATTATTTATTGCGATCTTGCAGCATATGAATAATAAAAAAAGAAAAATTCTTGTAACCAGTGCCTTACCTTATGCAAATGGTCCGATTCATTTGGGGCATATGGTTGAATATCTACAAACTGATATATGGGTACGTTTTCAAAAATTAAACGGTCACGATTGTAAGTATGTTTGTGCTTCGGATGCGCACGGCACTCCCATTATGCTGAAAGCTCGAGAATTAGGTATAACTCCAGAAGTATTAACTCAGAAGATTTCTGCCGATTTCATATGTGATTTTTCTGACTTTGGTGTGAACTTCGATAATTATCATACGACCCATTCTGTTGAAAATGAGGAACTTGTTAAAGAAATTTACAAAAAGCTTACAAAAGCCAATGAAATCTATACTCAGAAGATTGAACAATCTTTCGATGAAAAAGAAGGTATGTTCCTTCCTGATAGATTTGTTCGTGGCACATGTCCTCGCTGCAAAAGCGATGATCAACCTGGGGATGCATGTGAAATTTGTGGAACAACTAACACTCCAGAAACTCTTATAAACCCAATCTCTGTTTTATCAAAAACAAAACCTATAAAACGTAAATCTGATCATTACTTCTTTAAGCTTAGCAAGCATAGCAAACGTATACAAAAATGGATGGGCAATGCAGCGCTTGATAAAAATATAATATCTAAATTAAATGAATGGTTTGATGCAGGCTTAAATGACTGGGATATATCACGCGATGAGCCATATTTTGGTTTTAAGATCCCGGATACCGAAAAAAAATATTTTTATGTTTGGCTTGATGCTCCAATAGGATATATGGCTAGTTTTAAAAATTTATGCAATAAAAGTCAAGACTTAGATTTTAATGAATATTGGAATGAAAAAAGTACCACTGAGCTCTACCATTTCATTGGTAAAGATATTATGTATTTTCATATGCTTTTCTGGCCGGCAGTTTTAAAAGGTGCTGGTTTTCGAACACCTACAAGTATTTTTGCGCATGGATTTCTGACAGTTAATGGAAAAAAAATGTCAAAGTCACGCGGCACCTTTATCAAAGCTAGAACATATTTAGATAACCTTAATCCTGAGTATTTGCGATATTATTATGCGGCCAAATTAGGTCCGACAATAGAAGACATAGATTTGAATCTGGACGATTTTATTGCGCGTGTAAATTCTGATCTTGTTGGCAAATTTATAAATATAGCAAGCCGATGCGCTGGATTTATAAATAAAGAATTTCACGATCAATTATCGCAATCACTACCTGATTTAAATTTATTTTCAGAATTCAGTGAGGCTTCAGATGAAATTTCCCAATATTATGAATCTAGGGAATACTCTAAGGCTATCAGAAAGATTATGCTGCTCGCAGACTTAGCAAATCGCTACATTGATAAAAATAAACCATGGATCATTATCAAAGATGAGGAACGTAAAAACGAAGTACAACAGATTTGTACACAAGGCCTTAATATGTTCCGAAGTCTTATGATTTATTTATCACCTGTTAATCCCATGATTGCAGAAAAAACAAGAAATTTTTTCAATGAAGATGTTTGGCAATGGAGTGATGCATCAACTCCGCTTTTAAATGTAAAGCTTACAAAATTCAATCCATTGCTAATGCGAATTGACTCAAAGCAAGTTCAATGTCTATTAGAAGAACCTGAAACATGATATTCAGTCAAAATAGAACAGAACTTAGAAAAATGTATGCTCATGCATGGAAAAAGCGTTGTGACAATCAGCCACTAACACCACTTGAAACACAAATTACCGACATTATTGCGTGGCACCCTGAATATCAAAAAGAAATTACTCACGAAGAACTTGATAAAGATTACGTTCCAGATGGTGGGCAAACCAATCCCTATTTACATATGGCTCTTCACTTGGGGATACGTGAACAAGTGGCTACTAATCGGCCACCTGGCATAAAGAAAATATATTCGTCATTAGTTAACAAAATTTGTGATGTGCATATAGCTGAACATCAAATGATTGACTGCTTAGCTGAAACTTTATGGGAAGCACAAAATCAAGGTATAGCTCCAGATGAGGCAAGATATATTGAACGACTTAGAAAGCTAATTGATGATAAATAATAATAATCAAATTTATATTTGCTTTGAGATAACTAAATAAACAGATATTTCAAATATTAGAAAAGGAAATTAATTGAATCTTTTAAATAAACTCAAAAGTCATTTCTTTTCATTTGTTGATCTTCTAAGAGAGTGGCTTATGCTACTACCAATAAGGATTTTTATTTCATATGAATTTGTTACATCTGGATTAATGAAATTTAATAGCAATAATTGGTTTGCTAACTATCAAGACAATTTTTTATTTCCATTTAACCTAATTTCAGTTGAAATCAGTTGGTTTTTTGTTACTTGGACCGAAATTTTAGGTGGTCTATGTCTATTATTTGGCTTATTTACTCGCTTCTGGGCAACTGGTCTTATAATAATTTCTGTTGTCGCAATATCAGGCGTTCATTGGCCGGCAGATTGGAATAACTTATCAGAGCTTTGGAAGGGATACTCAATTAGAGATGAGGGCTTTGGCAACTTCAAAATACCACTTCTATTAATTTCAATGCTAATACCTTTAGCGCTTAGCGGTGCTGGAAAATTAAGCATTGATGCATTACGGATTAGAAGTAGAAATAAATGAAATTTGATATTAATTTTTTAATTATTATTTCAACATCAATAACAGCGATCTTTACTGATTAATTGAGATAAGAGTCTAAAGATTTTTGCCATAAAGAATACCCAAATTGATTGAGATGTAAGCCATCCTCAATAAAAACATCCTTTAAATTACCGTCAGAATTTATTAATGAAGTAGATAAATCTGCATACTCAAGTTTATTCTGACTTTGAGAATAATCACGTATCATGTTATTTACTATTTTCATTCTGGGCCATTTATCCCATCTCTTTTTGCTAGGCTTGATAGCAATAAATACTATTTTTGTTTCTGGGAAATCTAACTGAACTCTCATGACAAATTCTTTATAATCTTTAAATACCTGGTCAACTGTTTTTCCACGAGCAATATCATTATCCCCAGCATACAAGAATATTTTTTTAGCCGAATATGGCTTTACAATCTTATGATAAAAATAATTTACATCTGATAAGTCAGAGCCTCCGAAACCACGATTAATAACCTGTTTACTGGGAAAAGCTTGTGCAGTTTTCCAATACTTTATACTTGAGCTGCCGACAAACAAAAAAGAATTGATTGGAAAACTATTTTTACTATCCAAAGTTTCAAAATATTTTATTTCCTCAGTGAATCTTTTTGGGTCAGGGTCAGGAAATTCAGCGTTTATTTCAGGGTTTGAACTAAAGCTCATTAAAAAGATAAGTAAAAATAAGGAAGCTCTCATCTAAAATCCTTTAAAAAAATACTCAGGAAGATTTTTTCTTTGGTATGTATAAATCAGTGAGGGTTCCCTCATATGCTTCTGATGAAAACGCAATTGTTTCAGAAAGCGTTGGGTGTGGATGAATTGTTAAACTAATATCAGATGCATCGGAGCCCATCTCAATCGCGAACCCAATCTCAGATATAAGGTCCCCAGCATTTTGCCCAACAATAGCACCGCCAAGTATTCGACTTGTCTTTTTATCGAATAAAAGTTTAGTAAAACCCTCTGGACGGTCTATAGCAAGGGCTCTACCACTGGCAGCCCATGGAAATTGCGCTTTTTCATAATCAATATTTTTAGCTTTAGCTTCAAGCTCAGTAAGCCCAACCCAAGCAATTTCAGGATCAGTGTAAGCTACTGAAGGTATAGCGCGCGCATCAAAATAACTTTTTTCTCCTGCAATTACTTCAGCAGCAACTTTAGCTTCATGAGATGCTTTATGGGCTAACATTGGACCGCCGGCTAGATCCCCAATAGCAAAAATATGCTTTATGTTCGTTCTCATTTGCTTGTCAACATTAATAATACCGAACTCATCAACAGAAACTCCAGCCTTATCAGCATCTAGTAAATTACCGTTAGCTTTACGGCCTATTGCAATAAGCACTCGATCATAGAGAGCAGTTTGCGGTGCATTATTACCCTCAAAGCTGACTTCGATACCTGATTTGGTGGCATTAATCCCAGTGACTTTGGTAGAAACCATAATTGACTCATAGCGTTTTTTTATAATTTTCATAAATGGACGCAATAGATCTGGATCAGTGCCAGGCATCAAATTATCAGCTAGCTCAACAACACTTACGCGAGCTCCTAGAGCAGCATAAACACACGCCATTTCAAGACCAATTATCCCACCCCCAACAACAAGCATTTTCTTTGGTATGGATGTAAGCTCCAACGCACCTGTTGAATCAACTATCCTAGGATCATCGGGTAAACCCGGCAACATAGTTGGTTTTGATCCTGCTGCAATAATGCAATATTCAAAATCTATTGTCTCACCGGTATCTAGAACAACACGATTCGCAGATTCAAACTTCGCTAAACCATTAACCACTTTAACTTTTCGTTGTTTTGCCATGGTTTGCAGACCGCCGGTAAGCTTTCTAATGATTCCATTCTTCCAGTCTCGAAGTTTTTTGCTATTAATCTTTGGTTTATCAAAAGTAACGCCGTGGTCTGCCATTGCCTCTGCATCGTCAATCACTTTAGCGGCATGAAGGTATGCCTTGGATGGAATGCATCCAACGTTCAAACAAACACCTCCAATAACTGGCCATTTCTCAACCATTATCACATCTACACCAAGATCAGCTGCTCTAAATGCAGCAGTGTAACCACCTGGACCTGATCCTATAACGAGTAATTTTGCAGAATGGGTGGCATCACCAATAGGTTGATTTATTGGAGTTTCTTTGGATTTCGTTGCTGCTGGTTTTTTCTGCTCTGATTGCTCACATTGTTCAGATATTTCAGCGAGCTCAACCTCAGCTATAATGCTGCCAGAAGAGACTTTGCCGCCAACTTCGACATCTAATGCAACAATTTTTCCAGCAATTTCAGCGGGTATATCCATCGATGCCTTGTCAGTCTCAATTGTGATTAAAGGATCATCGACTGCAATGATGTCGCCAATGGCAGCTAATATCTCAATAATTTCAACATCTTCAAAATCTCCCAGATCGGGTACTCGTAACTGTGTTGTATCTGTCACTTCTAACTCACTCTCAATAAAGCATCAACATCGGCAAGCACTTTGCCTAAATAAGTTGTAAATCTCACCGCTTGGGCGCCATCGATTACTCGATGATCATATGAAAAAGATAACGGCAACATTAATCTCGGTTCAAATTCTGATCCATTCCAAATCGGTTGTATTGAAGACTTAGAGACACCCAGAATTGCAACCTCCGGAGCATTTACAATTGGCGTAAAAGCAGTACCGCCAATACCGCCTAGGCTCGAAACTGTAAAACTTGCACCTTGCAATTGCGGTGCTTTTAATTTTCCCTCTCTAGCCAAAGATGATAATTCACCTAATTCCTTAGCTATTTGATATACATCTTTTTGATTTACATCACGTATAACTGGAACTACCAATCCTTGAGGAGTATCTGCAGCAAACCCAAGATGGAAATAGTTTTTAAAGGTTAGGCTCTCCCCATCCTCTGATAAAGAACTATTTACCTTCGGGAATTCCATAAGCGCTGAAACAGAAGCCTTAATGATAAAGGCAAGTGGAGTTAATGAAATGCCTTGATCTTTAGTTTTAGCTTTCATCTTCTGTCTTATTTTCTCTAAATCAGTAATATCAGCCAAATCATGTTGTGTAACATGCGGCAAATTAATCCAACTCGCTTGTAGACGCGGTCCTGATATTTTCTGAATACGAGTAAGCGGCTTAACTTCAATTTCACCAAATTTAGAAAAATCTACCTTTGGTATTTTTGGTAACCCAGCACTTTCTAGATGATTAATCTGACCTGTCAAAATAGCTTTCACAAAAGACTTAACATCATCATGAAGGATTCTATTTTTTGGACCTGATCCAGTCACCTGAATTAAATTAACACCCAGCTCACGACCTAATTTTCGTACAGACGGGCTTGCATGTGCTTTACTAAAAGTAGATTCATCAATTGCTGGTAAAGACTGAGTCTGACGTTGAGGAACCTTGACTGATGTTGGATCAATCTTTTGGGAAGGTGTTATGTTTGAAGGTCCATCGTTAACTTCTGAGGCGACCTTTTTGTTACCTGAAACCTCAACCTTAGCTGATATAACTGCATCAATAGTACCCAGAACGAATCCTTGAGAGATCTTATCACCAACTTTTACTAACACAGATTTAATTTTCCCCGCTACTGTGGCTGGAATATCCATAGTTGCTTTGTCTGTCTCTAGTGTGGCCAGTGAATCTTCGATTTCAACTTTATCACCAACTTTAATATGAACTTCTATTACATCCACTTCATCAAAGTCGCCTAAATCAGGCACAACAAGTGATTGCTCTTCATTCTTATCATTTACCTCAAGCTCTTTGGGTTTTGAAGCAGATATGCTATTTGAATTTGAGTCATCATCAGCTAATGGATTTTCACTTGTATCAATCTTAAGTGTGCCAATTACATCTCCTGTTGAAACGTTATCTCCGACTTTTACTGTTAAAGAATTTACTATACCGTTTTCAGGTGAAGGAATATCCATTGATGCCTTGTCTGTTTCAACGACTATCAATCCATCTTCACATTCAACAGTATCTCCTTCGTCGACTAACATCTCGATAACTTCGATACTCTCAAAGTCACCAAGATCAGGAATAACAATATCGACTATATTTGCCATACTTTTTTCACCGAGTCATTATAAAGTTACAGGATCAGGGCGATCTGGATCAATACCATATTTTTGAATCGCCTCAGCCACAACATCTTGCTTTAAAATACCATCGTCAGATAATGCCTTTAGTGCGGTAACAGCAATGAAGTGTTTATCCACTTCGAAATGTTGTCGTAGAGGTTTTCGTGCGTCACTTCTTCCATAACCATCTGTACCTAATGAGATAAATCGTCCTGGCATCCAGCGTTGAATTTGATCTGCAACGATTTTCATATAATCAGTGGCGGCAATATATGGACCTGAACTTTCTGCAAAACTTTCTTCGATAAAACATTTCCTTTGGGGTTCGGCAGGATGTAATTGATTCCAACGTTCAACTTCTAGAGCATTACGCCGTAATTCGTTAAAACTTGTCACTGACCATATATCTGTCGGTATATTAAAATCTTCCATCAATAGATCCGCAGCGCCAAGAACCTCTCTTAAAATTGTACCCGATCCCATTAACTGTGCTCGAATTTTCCCTTTCTTTCCGGATTTTAAAAGATACATGCCACGCAGAATCCCATCTTCAACTCCCTCAGGCATGGATGGGTGAGTATAATTTTCATTCATACATGTAATGTAATAAAAAATATTTTCTTGCTCTGCAAACATGCGCCTCATACCGTCTTGAATAATAACCGCCAATTCATATGCATAAGTTGGATCATAGGATCGACAGTTTGGGATTGTTGATGAGGCAACTAAACTATGGCCATCTTGATGCTGGAGACCTTCACCAGCTAATGTTGTTCGACCGGCTGTACCACCCATTAAAAAACCACGTGCCTGCAAATCCCCGCCGGCCCACATGAAATCACCAATCCTTTGAAAGCCAAACATTGAATAATAAATATAAAATGGAATCATTGGAACATTATGGTTTGAGTAGGACGTACCAGCAGCTGCCCATGAACAATATGAGCCAGCTTCATTAATTCCTTCTTCAAGAATTTGGCCTTTTTTATCTTCTCGATAATACATAAGCTCACCAGAATCCTGCGGCTCATATAACTGACCCTTTGATGAATAAATACCAATTTGACGAAACATGCCTTCCATACCAAAAGTACGAGCTTCATCAGGCACTATCGGAACAATGTGCTTTCCAATTTCTTTATCGCGTGTCAAAGTGGTAAGAATACGTATAAATGCCATTGTTGTTGACGCTTCACGATCGCCGGTTCCCTCGAGCTGAGCCTTAAAGGTATCTAAGGTTGGTACGGACAATGATTTTGATTTGGCTCTTCGCGCAGGAAGGAATCCTCCCATCATATTTCGACGCTCAAGCATATACTCAAGTTCTGGGCTATCAGCTGCTGGCTTGTAGTATGGTAAATCTTCAATATTTTTATCTGGAACAGGAATATTAAATCGATCTCTAAATTTCTTAATCTCATTAACGTCAAGCTTTTTTTGTTGATGAGCAGTATTTTGACCTTCGCCTGCAGATCCCATACCGAATCCTTTGACTGTTTTGGCTAGAATAATTGTTGGGCCACCTTTATGTTTCACTGCAGCATCATAAGCAGCATAAACTTTTGAGTGATCATGGCCGCCACGATTTAAATGCCAAATCTCATCATCCGACATATTAGATACCAATTCTGCGGTTTCAGGGTGCTTACCAAAAAAGGTATCACGAACATACTTGCCATCCATGGATTTTATTTTTTGATATTCACCATCTACAGTTTCGCCCATTAACTGACGAAGTTTTCCAGATTTATCTTTAGCGATAAGAGGATCCCATTTTGAGCCCCAAATCACCTTGATCACATTCCACCCCGCACCACTAAAAGCTGCTTCTAATTCTTGAATGATTTTACCATTTCCTCTAACGG
>NYWX01000050.1 GCA_002685275.1 Gammaproteobacteria bacterium | reverse complement strand
TCTCATATGGCTCTGAGATGCTATAACGACGCATAACTGTTTGTATTGCTTCAGCAAGGACTTCATAAGAATCTTCGATCTCATTTTTAATCACTAGTGGGTTAACTTCTAATTTACTAATTCCTTTTTTAAGTGATTTGAGCGCTATAAGTACATGTGCCATAGCAGAACCTAAATTTCTTTGCACAGTAGAATCTGTTAAATCTCTCTGCCAACGAGATATAGGTAGTTTTTCAGAAAAATGAGCTAACATTGCATTTGCAATTCCAAAGTTGCCCTCTGCATTTTCAAAATCAATAGGATTTACTTTATGCGGCATTGTGGATGAACCTACTTCATTCTTCAAAACCTTTTGATTAAAATAACCAAGTGAGATGTATCCCCATACATCGCGACTTAAATCTATTAAAATAGTGTTATAGCGCATTAGCGCATGACAATATTCAGCTATCCAATCATGTGGTTCAATCTGAGTTGTATATAAATTCGGCTTTAATGCAAGTGACTCAATGAACTCACGCGTTATGGTAAGCCAGTCGTTATCAGGGTAAGCAGCAATGTGTGCATTATAATTGCCAACTGCACCATTAAATTTTCCAAGAATATCAATGGCTAAAAATTGTTTTTGAGCACGATCAATCCTGACTATAATATTTGTAATTTCTTTTCCGAGAGTTGTGGGGCTGGCAATTTGACCGTGCGTGCGGGATATCATGGCAAGATTTGCATTGGTGATAGCTAAATTTTTAAGCTTATCTCGTAAATCATTCATTATTGGGATTAAAATATCAGAACGTGCAGCGCGCATCATTAAAGCATAGGAAAGATTATTAATGTCTTCAGAAGTACACGCAAAATGCAAAAAGTCTTTTAAAGTTCTGGTATCTGGTTTATTACCGAGTTTTTTGCGAATAAAATACTCGATCGCTTTAACATCATGATTAGTGGTTAATTCAATATCTTTAACAGTTTGGGCATCTTCTATCGAAAAATCATCGATAATTTGGTTAAGTTTGTCCATAAGTGCTGGTGTGATTGCGCTAAGTTCCGGTACAGTAGTCACATTATGAAGGCATTGAAGCCAACGCACCTCAATCAGCACGCGATAACGGATCAATCCATATTCGCTGAAGATCTCTCGAAGATCGTTAACTTTTTCAGCATATCGACCATCTATTGGAGATATGGCCATAAGAGTAGGTTTATTCATACCAGCGTAGACTTTAGTGTTTAAAGTACGAATTATACACGAACTAATTAACATCAGCGGATAGAAAGCATTCAAAGAGTGAGTTAGATAATGATAGACAGCAAATATCGTATTGAAAAAGATAGCATGGGTGAATTGAAAGTTCCAAAAGAGTCACTTTGGGGCGCACAAACACAACGCGCGATTGAGAATTTTCCAATTTCTGGCATTACAGTCCCAGATAGATTTATTTCAGCTCTTGGACTGGTGAAGTGGGCTGCTGCCGGTGCAAATGCGCAACTCGGTCTAATAGAAGAAGAAATTGCAGCTTCGATTCAGATGTCAGCTACTTCTGTGGCAGAGGGGCACTATAATCAGCATTTTCCTATCGATATTTTCCAGACTGGATCAGGCACTAGCTCTAACATGAATGCTAATGAGGTTATTTCGCGTCTTGCATCAAATCACCTGGGCTCTCGAGTGCATCCCAATGATCATGTAAATATGAGTCAAAGCAGTAATGATGTTATTCCAACTTGCATTCATGTCAGTTCGGCTATCAGCATTCAGAAAGAATTATTACCTTCAATCAGTCACTTATGTGATATTCTTAAGAAAAAGTCTATTGAGAATAAAGATTTAATCAAAACTGGTAGAACTCATTTGATGGATGCGATGCCTATAACGTTTAAGCAAGAGCTTGATGGATGGCATGCACAAATTAATAGTTCTTCTATGAGATTAAAGGATTCAATGAAGCGCTTATTGAATCTAGCTCAGGGAGGAACAGCTGTAGGTACAGGAATAAATGCACCTCAAGAGTTTGGCAATATATTTTCAACTTTGTTAGAGCAGAAAACGGGCATACCATTTAAGTCTGCCAGCTCTAAATTTGAAAGCATTAGTACGATGGATACAGCAGTAGAGGTATCCGGCCAGCTTAAAGTGTTAGCTGTAAGTTTGATCAAGATTTCCAATGACTTACGTTGGATGAACTCAGGACCTTTAGCGGGAATTGGTGAAATTGAGTTGCCACCTCTTCAGCCCGGTTCAAGCATAATGCCTGGCAAAGTTAATCCTGTAATTCCAGAAGCAGTGGCTATGGCTTGTACGCAGGTAATTGGAAATGACACTGCAATTACTCTAGCTGGCCAATCTGGTAACTTTCAACTCAATGTAATGCTTCCAATTATTGCTCATAATCTATTGCAAAGTATCGAGTTACTATCTAATAGCATCATGTGCCTCGCAGATAAGGCCATAGCAGGCTTTTCAGTTAATAAGAAGGGCATACAGGAAGCCCTTTATCGAAACCCAATCTTAGTAACTGCTTTAAATCCTGTAATAGGCTATGAAAAAAGTACCATTATTGCAAAAACTGCATATACAGAAGGCCGTCCAATTAAGGAGGTTGCTCGAGAAATGACAGATTTAACCGATGAAGACTTAGATCGCTTATTAAATCCCGAAGAACTTACTAAGGGTGGAATAAAGTAAAGCAGTTAGGTCAAATGCTAGTAATGGAATGTGGGAAAAGTGCGTCCCATAGAGTTCAAATGGAAGGAAGAAAGAATTTGGGGAGCAACAGTAATGATGATTAATATATTAATAAAAAACATTATTAAACAATAAGATATGAAAGGAATATATAATTTACTTGAGGTAATACGTAAGCTGCGCGATCCCAAAGATGGTTGCCCATGGGATATCAAACAAACCTCCAAAAGCATAGCTAAGTGCACCATCGAAGAAGCTTATGAAGTAGTTGATGCAATAGAGCATGGCGATATGAATGATTTATGTGATGAGCTAGGAGATCTCTTATTGCAAGTAGTTTTCCATTCTTCCATAGCAGAAGAGGCTGGAGACTTTAATTTTAATGATGTTGCTCAAAAAAACGCTGAAAAAATGATTAGGCGACATCCACATATATTTAGTGAAAATTTAAAAAATTTAAAGATTGATATTGATACCGTCAAAAGTAACTGGGAATCTATAAAAGAGATCGAGAGGGAAAAAAATACAGATAAAAGCGCTTTAGCCGCAGTCGCCAAAGCATTACCATCATTGAAACGTGCCGAAAAGCTTGGTAAACGAGCAAGTAAGGTTGGATTTGATTGGCCAAATCAAGAAGGTGTGCGCAATAAGATTCAAGAGGAATTAAGCGAATTAGAGGAAGCAATTGGAAAAAGAAACCATAAGCAAATGGAAGAAGAGTTTGGTGATTTGGTTTTTTCTGTTGTAAATCTTGCTAGACATAATGGTATAGATCCAGAAAGGGCTCTTACTGTATCAAACAAAAAGTTTGAAAAGCGATTTCGTCACATGGAAAATGCTATAAATAGAAATGGCAAAAATATAAATGAATGTGATTTAACTGATCTCGAGAAGTACTGGCGTGACTCAAAAGAACTTGTTGGTTAGATATTAAAATTTTTTTCAGATGCTGTATTCTCGTAATTTAATTGAGACAATTATTAAGATATAAATAATTTAACAATATTTTAACTTTCTTATGCCTAATTTAAGTTTTTTTGATCTTATATTGTTTATTTGAGTTAATATGACTTTTAAATTGGTCTTTTTTTTATGATATAAATTTACATAATTAATAAAGATCAAAGTCAGTTTATATTTTATAAATATCTTTGTAATTTTTTTTATTAATCCACACATGAAGAATTGTTAGAGTGACTAGAAAAATACCTAAAAGTAAATGGCATCCAGCGAGCTGGCAAACTAAAGAAGCTTCTCAGCAAGCTTCTTATCCTGATGTAGAGGAATTAAATCGTGTTGTTGGTGAGCTTAGTTGTTTGCCACCACTTACGACATCATGGGAGATTGATGATCTTAAGGCTAATTTAGCAAAAGCACAGCGCGGTGAAGCATTTGTTTTACAAGGTGGAGATTGTGCAGAGACATTCAACGAATGCACTTCTGAGAATATTGTTGCAAAATTAAAAATTTTGCTACAGATGAGTCTTGTAATGATCTACGGCATGAAAAAGCCAGTTGTACGTATCGGTAGAATGGCAGGCCAGTATGCTAAACCTCGTTCTGCAGATACAGAAACCCGTGATGGCATTACTTTACCTAGTTTTCGTGGGGATAATATCAATCGCAGTGGTTTTACAGCAGAGGACAGAATACCGGATCCACAGCTTATCTTACGCGGCTATGAAAGAGCATCATTAACATTAAATTTTGTAAGATCTCTAATTGATGGAGGATTTGCTGATCTACATCATCCTGAATATTGGGATCTTGATTGGGTAGGTCATTCCTCTGCAGCGAGTGAGTATCAAAATATTACTTCTTCAATTTCTGATTCACTTGATTTTCTTGAGACTGCCTCTGGTCGACACTTTCATCAAACACAAAGAGCCGATATATTCGCATCTCATGAGGGCTTGCATTTGCATTACGAACAAGCCCAAACACGATATCTTGATCGAAGAGAGCGCTGGTATAATTTAACAACACATTTTCCTTGGATCGGAATGAGGACGGCTCAGCTTGATGCGGCCCATCTAGAATACTTTCGTGGCATAGCAAATCCTGTAGGAGTTAAAATTGGACCGGGAATGACACGAGAATGGCTGCAAGGCATTGTTAAAATCTTAAATCCAAACAATGAACCTGGTCGACTTACATTAATACACCGATTTGGAGCTAAATCAGTAGAAGATCATCTTCCAAGCATGATTGAAGCAGTAAAAGAAATGGATTCTCAAGTTCTTTGGATTTGTGACCCTATGCACGGCAATACTGAAACTACTTCTGACGGAACAAAAACTCGTCGTTTTAATAATGTTATTAAAGAAATAGAATCTTCATTTAAAGTTCACAAATCAATGGGAAGTAATTTGGGCGGCGTTCACCTTGAGTTAACAGGCGAAAATGTTACAGAATGCACAGGTGGGGCTCGCGGTCTTACAGATGCTGATTTAGCTAAAGCTTATAAATCTACGGTCGACCCTAGATTAAACTATGAGCAAGCAATGGAAATTGCTATGCGCATTGCAGGCATAAATAAAATTTAAAAATTTTATAGCAATTAAAGATATAGTCTTATTAGATTAAAGACTTTGTGATGTATAAATAGTTTAATGAGTAATTTAAGCAGTTGACAAAAAATAAACTATTCAATAAAGCTTGTCTTGAATGCACGATTTTTTTGTTTTTTTAAGATGAATAAAATATGTGATTTCATATAATAGTGAGGGATTTACATTGCTTATTTCATACCGCTCTACTCGTTAGATTTTAAGCACAAAAAGATTGACTAAAAAAAATATGCATAACAGATTTTTTGTTCAAGCAAAAAAATTATTGGATTCTTAGTGCAGTGAATGACGAAGTATTATTTGAAGTTAAACCATTCTTAAGAAACTTGACTCATCGTCCAGGAATTTATCGTTTCATAGATGGTAAACAAAAAATAATTTACGTTGGTAAAGCGCGTGATTTAAAAAAACGGGTTTCAAGTTACTATAATAGAACTCATAGTTCATCGAAAACCGCCGCAATGATGAAGATGGTTTTGCGAGTTGAAGTAACCATCACCAACACTGAAGCAGAAGCGCTAATACTTGAATATAATTTAATAAAAAAACACAAACCACGTTTTAACATTTTATTAAGAGATGATAAAAGCTACCCCTATATTTACGCATCGACTGAGCATGATTTTCCTCGCCTTCGATTCCATAGAGGTGCAAGAAACGGCAAAGGTAAATATTTTGGTCCTTATCCAAGTACTTCAGCTGTCAGGCAAACTTTAAATGAATTAGAAAAATTATTCTTAATTCGAAATTGTTCAGAAAGTTTTTTTCAAAACCGATCACGACCTTGTTTGCAATATCAAATCAAGCGTTGCACTGCACCTTGCGTAAATCTAATAAGTAAAGATCAATATGCTAGCGATATAAATGCAGCAATCTTATTTCTTGAAGGAAAAAATAAAG
>NYWX01000049.1 GCA_002685275.1 Gammaproteobacteria bacterium | reverse complement strand
TTTCTAGGAGATGGCTGTCTTATGGAAGGCATTTCTCATGAGGTTTGTTCACTTGCAGGTACGCTAAAGTTGGGTAAGCTTATTTGTATTTATGACGATAATAATATTTCAATCGATGGTGAAGTTGGAGCCTGGTTCACTGATGATACTGTTAAAAGATTTGAGTCCTATGGTTGGCGTGTTATTTCTAACATTGATGGTCATGATGCCGAAGCTATTTCCGCAGCAATAAAAGAGGGGTGTAGTGATTCTGACCGCCCAACATTAATTTGTTGTAAGACAATAATCGGATTTGGATCGCCAAATAAGCAGGGATCAGCTGCAACGCATGGGGCACCATTAGGTGATGATGAGATTATAGCTGCTCGGAAAGAATTGGGTTGGGAATCAGCACCATTTGAGATTCCAGAGAACATTGCTCTGTCTTGGGATGGAAAAGAAAAAGGCGAGCAATTGGAAAATACTTGGAATGATTTATTTGCTAAATATTCAGAAAAATTTCCAGATTTAGCAAATGAATTCAATCGACGTATGGCCGGCAAATTACCTAATAATTGGACAACAATAGCTGATAAAGCTATCTCTGAAATCAATGATGCTGGTGAGAAAGTTGCTACTCGTAAAGCATCACTGATAGCACTTAATGCACTCGCTCCTTCTCTTCCAGAAATGACTGGTGGCTCGGCTGATTTAACTGGTTCGAACTTAACTAAATATGAAGGTTCCATACCAATCTCAAAGAGCAACGCCAAAGGTAATTATATTTGGTTTGGCGTTCGAGAATTTGGTATGACAGGAATATGCAATGGTCTAAGATTGCATGGTGGTTTTTTGCCATATTGTGGAACATTCTTAACTTTTTCAGATTATTCACGTAATGCTCTGCGAATGGCAGCTCTCATGAAAATTCAGAACATTCTTGTTTATACGCATGATTCGATTGGATTAGGAGAAGACGGTCCCACTCATCAGCCTGTTGAGCACACGGCTTCTTTAAGGTTAATGCCTAACATGAGCGTTTGGCGACCCTGCGATACTGTGGAAACGGCTGTAGCTTGGAAGAGCGCTATTGAGCGTAATACTGGTCCAACAAGTCTGG
The DNA here is from genome assembly GCA_002685275.1 of Gammaproteobacteria bacterium. Next base: position 13,298 of record NYWX01000049.1, on the reverse strand, counting down.
TATTAACGCGACAGAGCTTGCCCCATCAAGTTAGAAGCGATGAACAAATCTCATGTATTTCACGCGGTGCGTATATCTTAAGTGACAGCAAAGATACTCCTGATATCATACTGATTGCTACTGGATCTGAAGTTGCACTCGCCATGTCAGCGGCAGAAACTCTTACAAATGAAGGCATTAATGTTCGTGTTATATCAATGCCAAGTACGGATGTCTTTGAAAAACAAGATGAGTTGTATCGAGAATCAATATTACCATCTTCGATTACAGTAAGGGTAGCAATTGAAGCAGGTGTAACAGATGCTTGGTGGCGTTATGTTGGTTCTCATGGGCGTGTAATTGGCCTGGATGAATTTGGAGAATCTGCACCTGCAGAAGAACTTTTTGAGCATTTCGGCTTTACGACAGAGAACTTAATTACTGTCGCGAAAGATGCGCTGAAATAATATTTATTGACTTAATATCTGGAGTAAATAGGAATGGCAATTAAGATCGGCATTAACGGTTACGGCCGTATCGGACGAAATATTCTTCGTGCAATCTACGAATCGGGTCGCAACGCGGAATTTGAAATAGTGGCTATAAATGATTTGGGTGATTCAAAAGCAAATGCTCACCTAACTCGGCGAGATACAGCCCATGGAAATTTTCCAGGTTCAGTCGAAGTTGATGGCGATGATATGATTGTTAATGGAGACCGAATAAAAGTTTTTGCTGAACGAGATCCTGCAAAATTACCATGGGGTGCCATAGGGGTCGATGTTGTTTTTGAGTGTACGGGTTTTTTTCGTACTCGTGAGACGGCTGGTAAGCATATTCAAGCAGGTGCCAAGAAAGTAGTAATTTCTGCTCCAGGGGGTTCTGATATAGATGGTACGTTTGTTTATGGAGTGAATCATAATGAGCTTACTGCGGATCACGTAATTATTTCAAATGCTTCATGCACAACAAACTGCTTGGCACCTTTGGTTAAACCACTTCATGAAGCTATTGGAGTTAAGCACGGACTAATGACAACTATTCATGCATATACTAATGATCAGGTTTTAACAGATGTCTATCATTCCGACTTACGGCGAGCTCGCTCAGCGACCATGTCTCAGATTCCAACAAGTACAGGTGCTGCTAAAGCTGTTGGACTCGTGTTACCAGAGTTAAATGGGAAGCTTGATGGCTTTTCTATGAGGGTACCAACAATTAATGTTTCGGCTGTTGATCTTACTTTTGTAGCCAATCGCGTGACATCAGTTGATGAAGTTAATGAAATTTTGAAAACAGCTAGTGAAGGTCCGCTTAAAGGTATTTTGGCCTATAATGAAGAACCTCTAGTTTCTATAGATTTTAATCATGATCCTCACTCTTCGGCTTACGATGCTACGCTGACGAAAGTCATGGAAGGAACGCTTGTTAAAGTTTGTTCCTGGTATGACAATGAATGGGGATTTTCCAATCGTATGCTTGATACTACTGTTGCGCTCATAAACGCAAAGTAATTAGTACATTAAGTACTGGGAGTAATCATGTCCGTCACCAAAATGACTGACGTTGATCTAAAGGGCAAACGCGTGCTGATCCGTGAGGATCTTAATGTGCCTGTGGCTCATGGGAAAGTCACTTCAGATGCCCGAATTCGCGCAGCCTTACCAACAATTACTGCAGCACTAGATGCAGGTGCAGCAGTAATGTTGATGTCCCATCTTGGCAGACCAGTTGAAGGAGTTTTCGAGGAAAAATTTTCTTTAAAGCCTGTAGCTGATCGTTTAAGTGAATTACTTGATCGTGAGGTGCCATTAAAATATGACTGGATTACGAGTGGTCAGATTGAATTAGATCCCGGAAATATAATACTTCTTGAAAACGTTCGTTTTCACGAAGGCGAAAAGGCCTGTGAAAATAGCTTAGCAATGAAGATGGCTTCAATGTGTGACATTTTTGTTATGGATGCTTTCGGAACTGCACATCGTGCACAGGCAAGTACATATGGTGTTGCAGAACACGCGCCCATAGCTTGTGCTGGACCGTTATTAGTCTCTGAACTTGATGCATTAGATAAGGCTTTGAAGAATCCAGCTCGTCCCTTTGTAGCCATAGTTGGTGGATCAAAAGTTTCAACAAAACTTACTGTGCTTGATGCTATGGCAGACATAGTAGATAACCTGATTGTGGGCGGCGGTATTGCTAACACCTTCATTGCTGCTGTCGGTAATAATGTAGGTAAATCGCTTTACGAACCGGACATGTTAGAAACAGCTCTCGCATTAACTAAAAATAAAAATGTCAGAGCAGATATACCTATTCCTAGAGATGTTGTAGTAGCTAATGAGTTTTCTTCACATGCAAAAGCTAATGAAAAACCGATCGAATTAATATCAAGCGATGAATTAATACTAGATATTGGTCGTGGAACAATTAGTCAATTTTCAAAAATACTCTCAAATGCGGGTACAATTATTTGGAACGGACCAATTGGGGTATTTGAGTTTGATCAATTTGGTTTAGGCACAAAAGCGATAGCAAAAGCCATTGCTGCTAGCTCAGCATTTTCTGTTGCTGGCGGTGGCGATACTTTAGCTGCCATTGATAAATATGGCGTTAAAGATGATATTTCATATATTTCTACTGGGGGAGGAGCATTTCTCGAATTTGTAGAGGGTAAAAAGTTGCCAGCTGTATCTATTCTTGAAGAGCGCTCAAAAAATAAATAGTCACAATTATTAAATGTGACTATTTAAAAATATTATTTATACATAAAAGTTACGAATATGCGAAGACGAACTAAAATAGTAGCAACATTGGGACCAGCATCTGATGATAAATCATCTTTGTGCAATATGATCAATGCAGGCCTTGATGTTGCAAGATTAAATTTTTCTCATGGCGATGCTGCAGATCATCTCCGGCGTGCAGACTTACTTCGATCAGCTGCAGAATCTTGCGGTCGTGAAGTTGGCATCATGGGAGATTTGCAAGGACCAAAAATTAGAATTCGTCGATTCAAAGATCATAGCGTTTCACTTGTTGAAGGTGAAAGGTTTTTCTTAGACAGCACGTTAGGTCTGATGGATGGAGATAAAGATGGGGTTGGAGTAGCATTAGATTGGTTGCATGAAGATTTATCTCCAGGAGATATTCTATTACTAAATGATGGAATGATTACGTTAGAAGTTTTAAGCATTGAAGGTAAGCGTATTCATACAAACATTATCAATGGCGGAATTTTATCGGATCATAAGGGCATTAATCTCAAGGGCGGTGGCCTATCTGCTGCAGCACTTACTAATATAGATAAACAAAATATTATTCTAGCTGCGGAGATGAATGTCGATTTCCTAGCTGTTTCTTTTGTTCGTAATGGGGAAGATATTGAAGAAGCAAGGCGGTTATTTAAAGAGGCTGGCGGAAAGGGCCTTATTGTTGCAAAAGTTGAGCGAGCCGAAGCAGTAAAGAATATTGATTCAATTATTGAAGCATCTGATGTAGTTATGGTTGCACGTGGGGATCTTGGGGTAGAAATAGGCTATGCCGAGCTAATTGGTGTTCAGAAAAAGATTATTAGTAAAACCCGAAAAGCTCATAAAATTGTTATTACTGCAACACAAATGATGGAATCGATGATTCAAAATCCAATTCCGACACGTGCTGAAGTTTCCGATGTGTCAAATGCTGTAATAGATGGAACTGATGCAGTAATGCTATCTGGTGAAACTGCAGTAGGTGCTTATCCGGCAGGTGCAATATCAGCAATGGCTGAAGTTTGCGTGGGAGCAGAAAAATTTCCTCTTCAAGTAGATCAAATGAGCCACCGAATGCAAGATCATTTCGCATTGGTTGATGAAGCTATTGCTATGGCAACTATGTACACTGCAAACCACATGTCTGTTAAAGCTATAATCGCACTAACAGAATCAGGATCAACAGCACGTTGGATGTCACGCATTCGATCTGATATACCTATATTTGCTTTCACACCTTATGTCTCAACAAGCCGACGCGTTGCAATGTATCCTGGGGTACATCCGGTTTTGTTTGAGATTGATGGTAAAAATCCAGAAAGCCTTAATCAAGATATCTTTAATGCGTTACTTTTAAATCAGCTGATAGAAGAGGGCGACCTTGCTTTGCTGACGAAAGGCGACCTCAACGGTGTGTCAGGAAGTACAAATTCAATGACAGTTATTAAAATTACTTCGAGTTCGTGAGAAATTATAAAATATAGTCTTTAATTATTTAAGCTTTTTATTATCAATGGTTTAAATATTTAATACTAATTTTTTAAGATCGTTAAGAACCTCTTCGGAATGAGAAGAGACGTTCACTTTTTTGTAATGTTTAGCAATTACTCCTTTAGGGGAAATAATAAATGTTTGTCGTTTTGCTATATTTACTCCAAACATATTAGTTTTTACACCATAAGCTTCAGATATTTCGCCTTCGACATCAGCTAAAATTGGAAAAGGCAAGCCATATTTCTCTTCAAATCTTTTATGAGAAGCAATATCATCTAAGCTTACTCCAAGAATTTGAGCATTAAGATCACGATATTCAAAAATATTATCGCGAAATTCACAAGCCTGAGTCGTGCATCCAGGGGTATCATCCTTGGGGTAAAAATAAAGCACAATCCATTGGCTCTGATAATCTTCTAATGAGTGTAATTTTCCATTTTGATCAGGAAGTTCAAATTTTGGAGCTATATCTCCAACAAAGTTTTGTTTGCTGGCAACACTCTTTGCTGAGTATGCAAATAAAGCAACCATAACAATAAATAAACATGAAGTAGCCGTAATAAATTGATTCATAAAATTCAGTCCAATTTTTCTTAAAAAAAATAAAATTTAAATAATTGTCATTCAAACTATAATACGTTCTAAGTAGCTTTGTAATAGTATTACTAAATATAATGAAAATCTCATCTAATTCAAACAAATCAGCGCTTGTGCTTCCCGGTGGGGGAGCGCAAGGTGCCTTTCAGGTCGGCGTGCTAAAAGCCATTTCTGAAATTTTACCATCAACAAGTGTAAATCCTTTTTCAATTGTAAGTGGAACTTCTGTAGGTGCAATAAATGCTGTTGCTCTTGCATCTCGAGCAGCAAATCTACGTGAAGGCATTATGGATTTAGAAAAAGTTTGGGCAAACTTTAGATGTGATCAAGTTTATAAAACTGATAATTTGACGATGGTAAAAACCAGTGTTCATTGGTTTCTATCAATAATATTAGGAGGATGGTTGGTTGGAACTCCTAAATCATTATTAGATAATTCTCCTCTAAAGGAGCTATTAGTTAGAAATATTAAGCTTTCAAAAATTAAAGAATCAATTGAAGATGGCCATCTTGATGCAGTTGCAGTAACTATGGCTGGATTCAAGTCAGCTTATTCTAAATCATTTTATGAAGGTTCATCTGATAGTTCAAATTGGGAGCGAATACGCCGACAAGGCGAGAAATCCACTATTAGTTTCGATCATCTGATGGCTACCGTTGCGGTACCAATGATTTTTCCGCCACAGAAAATCGGAAATGAATATTTTGGCGATGGCGCTATGCGGCAAGCTACACCCTTGAGTCCCGCTATACATTTGGGCGCAGATAGAATTCTCACCATTGGTATTCGCAATGAATTAAGCAAGAAAAAAAATAATGACTTGGTTTTACCGCCAAGTTTTGGTCAGATTGCTGGTTATGTCTTAGATACTCTATTTATGGATAGCCTTTATTCAGACTTAGAGCGTGTGTCACGTATAAATGAATTAATTGATTTATTTTCAGAAAAAGAACTGATAAAAAAAGTTAAGAATCTAAAACCTATCGATAATATGTTAATTGTTCCAAGTGAGGATTTAATGGAAATTGCATATCGTCATAGAAAAAAATTGCCATTTTCTATTCGAACACTTCTGCGTGGTGTGACTGGAAAAAGTGAAAGTGAAAATAAATTATTAAGTTTTCTTCTTTTTGAGAAATCATTCACTCGAGAGCTGATTGAATTAGGTTATATGGATGCAATGAATATCAAGTATGAACTTGAAGCTTTTGTTCAAAATAAAAAGATCCCTAGGTTATTTGCACCTGAGTGGATAAAAAAAGACATGAGTTGCTTTACAGATAACTTATAACTATAAATAAACCGCAGCACCTAGACCAAGAAATGTTGCATAACCAATGACATCGGTAATTGTAGTTAGAACTACACCGCTACCGAGAGCCGGATCAATCTTCATTTTTTTTAATATTAAAGGAATACTAAATCCTGCGAAAGCAGCAACAACCATATTGATAATTATTGCTGCACCTATGATTCCACCAATTTTCCATTCACCAAGCCACAAAAAAGTTAGGAGAGAAATTACTAGCGCCCATCCAATACCATTTAACAAACCAACCATACATTCTTTACGCAGAACTCCGATAGCATTGTCTTTGTTGATCTGCCCTAGCGCCATAGCGCGTGTAATAATAGTTAATGACTGAGTTCCTGCAACACCACCCATGCTTGGCACAACAGGCATAAGAACAGCTAGAAGTACAATTTCTGTTAGGGCAGTTTGAAATTTATCTACAACAGCGGCTGCTAAGAATGCCGTACACAAATTTATTCCCAACCATAAGGCACGCCTACCGGCACTTTTAACTACTGGCGCAAACATATCATTCTCTTCATCAAGTCCAGCTGCACCCATAAGAGAATGTTCCGCCTCGTCGCGAATAACATCGACAACATCATCTATTGTAATTCTACCTAGCATACGAGAATCATCATCAACAACGGGCGCAGATAGTAAGTCACGATTTTCAAATTCCCAGACAACTTGCGTTGATGGCGTATCTGCTGCGATTGGCAAGACATCTGTATGCATAACACTTGCTACAGTATTTAAAGGATCGTTTGAAAGTATTGTGGACAGGTACAGGGAGCCGATATATCTACCTTCTCTATTAACAACATAAATAGAATCTGTTCCATCTGAAACTTCTCCAACAGTTCTTAAATATCTGCATACTACTTCTAATGTTACATCAGGTCTTACAGTCACGATATCTACATTCATAAGACCACCTGCGCTCTCTTCATCATAGGCCAAAACCTGTCTAACACGTTCTTGATCTTGTTTATCTAAGGATTGGAGAACTTCTTGGGTAAGTGTTTCCGGAAGGTCTATTAGTAAGTCAGCAAGATCATCAACTTCCATGCCTTCAGTTGCAGCTATTAATTCCTCAGTTTGCATATCCTCTAAAAGGCCATCTCGAACTTCATCAGAGACTTCGACAAGCACATCACCTTCAATTTCTGGATTTACAAGCTCCCATAGCACACTACGTTTTTTATGAGGTAAAGATTCTAATAATCGAGCCACCTCAGAGGGATGCAAACTATTTACCATGATGCGAGCTGGACGCATACTCCCACCATCAAGTTCCTCTCGAAGCTTATCAAGGTTGTTTTTAGTTGTTTTTATAGCATCCATATTAATGGAGTTTAGCAGTTTAAACTGCAATGGTTCGACGCCCAGCCTATTTTTTTTAAAATCCGATAGAATTTATTTTTGAGAATAATACTCAGAGCTGTTGAGTAATGCTTTATAGAGATCAATATTAGAATTAGCATTACGTAAGCTAGATCGTAGTTTTTCGTTACTGAGGATCTGTGTAATTATCTTAATATCCGCATAATGTGATTCATTAAGCTCTTCTGGAAAAAGCATACCAAATATTAGATCAACTGGTTCACCATCTGCAGCATCAAAATCAATAGGTTCAGATAATTTAATTAATGCTGCACTGTTAGAGTCAAGATTACTGACCCTGCAATGTGGGAAGGCTACACCACTATCTAAGCCAGTGCAGCCAAGACGCTCACGTTTATTTAAACACTTAAAAATTTGATCAGTAGTAAACTGAGGATAGATTTGGATCAATAATTCACTTAGGATTTCTAAGCAATGCTTTTTACTTCGCACCTTGATATTACAAAGTGCGTTCTCGGGGCTAATAATTTTTTCTAGTTGCATTTGGTTTTCGACTAAAGGGTAGTTGGCAATTCAAGCGTTAAATAATATATTCTTCATTGGAATCTTAATTTTCTTTAAATTGAAGCCATAAGTAAATAAACTTTTCATATTAATCTTTGTCGTTCTCCATAATTTTTAATATTTTTAATTTTTAACACGAATCTTACGATCACTTGAAGATGAAATATTCATAGCTTCACGATATTTTGCAACTGTTCTTCTAGCAACCGTAATTCCTTCACTTTCCAATAAATTTTTAATTTTATTATCACTTAATGGTTTTTTTGGATCTTCAGCTGCAATCAATTTTTTTATTTTTGCTCTTACTGATGTTGAAGAATGATCTTTACCATCATTAGAAGAGATATGACTTGAGAAGAAAAATTTAAACTTAAATACACCACGAGGTGTATGCATATATTTATTTGAGGTTACACGTGAAATTGTAGATTCATGCATTCCAATTTCATTTGCAATATCTTGAAGTATCATTGGTTTCATTTCCTCATCTCCAAGCTCTAAAAATTTTACCTGACGAGATACAATGCTTGTAGCAACCTGCATTAATGTATCATTTCTGATCTCAAGGCTGCGAACAAGCCATCGAGCTTCTTGAAGTTGTGTTTTTAAAGCTTCATGTTCATTATTACCGCGTAAAATTTGAGCGTATTTTTGGTTGACTGAAAGTCTTGGTATTCCACTTGGGCTAATTTCTACTTGCCATTGATTATCAATCTTCTTAACAAATACGTCAGGAATAACATATTGAGCAGCCACTGAGTTGACTGTGAGGCCAGGCTTAGGATTGCAGCCTCTGATTAATGCTAGCGCTTCATTTAAATGATCTTCTGAGATACTAAGATTACGACGAAGTTCTCTATAATCTTGGTCTGCAACCAAATCTAGATAATCAGAGGCTATTTTAAGCGCTAGATTACGACCCGGTGTTTTTTTATTAAGTTGTTCAACTTGACGAATTATACACTCAGAAAGAGATCGAGCTCCAACACCAACTGGATCCAGTCGTTGAATCTTGAATAAAATTTTCTCAGCTTCACCTAATGTTATTGGAGGCTCTTCGTCCAAGCTCTCAATAATTTCTTGAATACTATCAGTCAAATAGCCATCATCATTAAAAGAGTCAACCAGCGCCTCTCCAATTAATACCTCACGAGCTGTGAATTTTTCAATCTCTAGTTGCCAATTTAAATGCTCTTGTAAGGTTTCATTTGATTCATCAGCAAAATCTATATTAAATCGATCTTGTAAATCCCAATTATTATCGCTATTTTGGTCAGAACTTCCTGATTGCCAAGACTCGTCAGTTTTAATATTTTCTGTTTTATTTTGAGGTAAATCATTAGTGCCTGAAATATCAGGTAAATCGTCAATTTCGAGCATTATATTTTCTTCAAGTGCTTTTTGAAGTTGTGCGCTTAGATCTAAGACAGGCAGCTGTAATAGTCTAATGGCCTGTTGTAGTTGCGGAGTCATTGCTAGTGACTGGCCATGCTTAAGTTGCAATGATGGTTTTAGCATATACTGATTTCTAAATTTTTAGATTTTGTATTAATCTTCGCTAACTAGTTAAAAGTATGCTTCAAAGTTTGAATTCTTGCCCAAGATAGACTTCTCGAACATATTGATTATCCAGTATCTCTGTTGGCGACCCAGCCGCAATCAAATCTCCATTGTTCAAAATATATGCATGTCCACATATACCTAGCGTTTCTCTTACATTATGGTCAGTTATAAGTATGCCAATATCTCGTTCGCATAAGTGTCTAATTATGCGTTGTATATCAAGAACTGAAATAGGATCAACCCCTGCAAATGGCTCATCGAGAAGTACAAACAATGGATTAGCAGCTAGAGCTCGAGCAATTTCAGCACGACGTCTTTCTCCACCCGATAGACTTATACCTAATGTTTTACGAGTATGATTAATATGAAGCTCTTCAAGTAGGTTCTCAAGCTCTTTTTCTCGGCCAGCACGATCTAAATCTTTTCGATTTTCTAAAATTGCCAGAATATTTTGTTCAACTGTAAGTTTACGAAAAATTGATGCTTCTTGAGGCAAATAACCTAACCCAATTTTAGAGCGTTCATGAATAGGTTTATTAGTAAGATTGATTCCATCTAAAAGGATACTTCCTCTGTCTGCTGACGCAAGTCCAACAATCATATAGAAGGCTGTTGTTTTGCCAGCACCGTTTGGACCTAGAAGGCCAACAACTTCACCACTTTTAATATTAAGTGTTAAGTTTTTTACAACTTCACGTGACTTGTAGCTTTTAGATAAGTCTTGAACGCTGAGAATACTCATTTGTTTTCATCTTCAATAGATAATTTATCCTCAATAAGATTATTGTTTGGCGTATAAGTAATTCTCACGGGATCATTAGCGCCCATAGAATCAGCATTTATTCTTCTTTTATCTATATCATAAGTGAAGTAATCAGATGTAATTTCATTACTACCCTCTGTGATAGAAGCATTCACAGAAAACTCTATAATACCATTTTGAACATCGTAAAATAATTTTTCTGCACTAGCATTGGTTGCATCTTCCGCACCATCGCGCTGTATGGAAAATGTTGCAGGAAGTCCAATGATGGTTGCTTTTTTTAAGGCATTTCCATCAAACAATAGTTCTGCGAAATCACATTTAATTTTACCGTTATTGACATCAATCATGACATTCCCAGAAAAGTTCCATATACCACCTTTGTTTTGGTCTAATATCGCACGACCTTCGTTAGATACTATAGAAATAGTACCTTGAGAAAATTTAATTCCAGTATAAATATATGTAGATGTTTGACCATCAAATTCCATTGTTTCTGCAAATATATCCCATGGTAAGCGACGTAAATCAATATCTGTTGTTTGAGCTGTTGTGAAGTCAAAAACAAATAAAGTAGTCAACAGTAAAGTGAGAGTCTTTTTAATTTTTTTAATCTTCATAATTAAGGTGCGATTTTTCCACGAATATCAGATTTAAGTTCGATTTTGTCATCATTAAATGATGCTAACATGCCTGTCGCATAAACACGGCGAGAACCAAATCGAATTTCTACTTTTTCTTCAGTTTCCGCAATGAATTTGTCTGGATTAAACTCTATATAATTAGTTTGAATTTTATTTTCATTGCTTGAGTTAACTATCTGAACGTACCCTTGTAATACTATCTTTGGAGTTCCTTCTTGAATCATTGCAAAATCTGAAGTGATGACCCATGGTACTTCGCTAACTGGCAAATATCGAATATTTACGTCAGTAAATTCTATACTTCCATCTTCAATTTGTTCTGCATAATCTGCTTGTATTTCATATAAAATTTGACCTTTATTATCATTACCAAGTATGCGTGTTTGTTTAAGATAATAGCTCTGATTTACTGGATTATAGGAGAGGCTGGTATCATAAAATGTAGTATTTGATCGAGTTAAATACCAAGTACCGATTGCAACTATTGATAAGATTAAAATAAAAGTGGTAGTTCGAAGACTCATGACTCTTATTTATTTTTATTTTGAGCTTCAAGTATTAGTTCACAAACTTCGCGAACTGCACCAAATCCACCACTAGCAGAAGTTGAATAATCGCATTTAGCGTGCAGTTCTGGAACGGCATTTGCAACTGCAATTGAGAATCCAACATAGTTTAATAATGGTAAATCCGGCATATCATCACCAACATAAGCGCATTCAGAAATTTGGATATCTAATCTTTTGGCTATATCGTTAAGAGCAGCTACTTTATCAACGCAACTCTCTACTAGTTTTGTCACTCCAAGTTCTAACATTCTTTTAGCAACAGCATTAGATTTTCGCCCACTAATGACAGCTACATAAATTCCTGAATCAATTAGCATTCTAATTCCATAACCATCTTGTGTACTAAATGCTTTTGATTCGACTCCAGTATCAGAAAGATAAAAACGACCATCTGTAAATACCCCATCAATATCGAAAGCAACAAGTTTAATTAAACTTAAAGAATCTTTATTCATATTAGACCTTCTCGAAACAAATCATGAATATTTAGAGCACCAAGTAATTTTTCATTTTCATTTACTACCAGTAGACAAGTGATTTTATTTTTTTCGATAAGATGAACTGCTTCTGTCGCTAAAATATTTTTAGTTGTTGTTATACAGTTATTATTCATAACATCACCAATATTTTTTTTGCGTATATCGATGCCATTATCTAAATTACGGCGTAAGTCTCCGTCTGTAAAAATACCTTTTAATATTTTATTTTTTGATACAACTGCAGTCATACCAAAACCTTTTTTTGTCATTTCCATTAGAGCATCAAGTAAACTTACGTTGGATTCAACCATTGGTATTTGATCTTCTATACGCATAATGTCAGACACTCTTAGTAATAGGCGTTTACCGATATCACCACTGGGGTGTGAGCGTGCAAAATCTTCTTGAGTAAAACCTCGACTTTTTAGAAGTGTTATTGCCAATGTATCACCCATAGCCATAGCGGCTGTAGAACTAGCAGTAGGCGAAAGATTGAGTGGACAAGCTTCTTCTTCGATATTGATATTAAGATAAATATCAGCGGCTTTTGCTAAGGTTGAATTGGGATTTCCTGTGATAATAATTAATTTTGTACATACCCTTTTTATACTTGGTAAAATATTAATAATCTCAGCAGTTTCTCCTGAGTAAGAGATTGCAATCAATAAATCTTGATTGGTAATCATTCCAAGATCACCATGAGCGGCTTCAGCGGGATGCAAAAAGAAAGCTGGAGTTCCAGTTGAAGATAAAGTTGCAGCAATTTTTCTAGCTACATGACCAGATTTTCCCATGCCGCATACAACAATGCGCCCCGAAGTTTCCAAACAAAGGTCGCAAACTTCAACGAACTTCACATTAAGACGATTTCGTAGAGAATTAACAGCACGTGATTCTATAGCTAACACATTATCTGCTAGTTTTAATATCTCTTCATTAGTAGGTTTATTAGGCAAAATAAAAAAACCTCATTTATGTTTATAATTTATTTTAATTACCCGATCATACATTTTTTATAATCACACGTACTGTATATACAGTAAAGGCAAACACTAATAGGACACCTTTTAATCGAGAAAGTGAAGTCTGATTATTAAACTTATAAGTCATAACAAATAATGCAATAGTAAATAAGATCATAATAAGAAAATGAAATGATAGAACGGAGTAATCAATATCTGATGGATTAATTACTGCAGCAATACCTATTACAGCTAATAAATTAAAAATATTAGATCCCACTATATTTCC
>NYWX01000048.1 GCA_002685275.1 Gammaproteobacteria bacterium | reverse complement strand
TTTAAACTTTTATTAATCATTTTTCTCTTATTGGAGAAAAATAAATTAGTTATTTTCTCTAAATTAGTAATTTTTTTTATTTTAAATAATATATTATCTTTTGGTTTAAAATGTAAAATAATTGAGTTGATTTTAGGTTTTGGAAAAAAACAATTAGGTGATATGAGAAATTTTTTTATAATTTTTAATCTGTATGAGCTTATTATTGAAATTCTTGATGAATATGGGAATCTTATTCCTGGCTTTCGCTCAAAACCAATTTCTAAAAATAAAACTAAGTTACTTGTCGAATGGGAATCAGATAAAAAAATTTCAATGCTCAAAAACAAAAAAGTTCGCTTTAAATTTTCATTAATTGATGGCGATATATACAGCTTTTGGGTTAGCCCTTGGTTGAGTGGAGAGAGCCGAGGATCTTTACCTGGAGGCGGACCAAAAATAAACCCAAGTGGTTGGGATACACCAATAAAAAATGATTAAAAAACAAAAATATTCTGGAATAATAGTTCCATTGGTAACGCCCTTTGATTTACAAGGTAACCTTGATAGTAAGAAAATAAATAGGCTAATTGAGAGACACCTTGAGATTGGAGTGCATGGCTTTTATATAGGAGGTACTACAGGAGAAGGACTTTTTCAGTCTGTAAATGAAAGATGTGAGTTTCTTAAAGCTGTCTCCGAAATAGTTGATAAAAAAGTCTTACTCATTGCTCAGGTAGGTGCACTTTCTGAGCGAGATGTTCATGAAATGGCGAATTTTGCCTCAGAAAACCAGTACGATGTTATTTCATCAACTCCACCATTTTATTTCAATCATTCTGAAAAAGAATTAATAGATTATTATAAAAGGTTATCGAATATCTCTGAGCTTCCCTTACTGATGTATAACACCCCAAGCTCCACTGGACAGAACATTTCAATCGATACACAAATTGATATGCTCAAGTTACCAAATATTGTTGGCTCCAAACATACTGATATGAATTTTTTTAGTGCTGAGCGTTTATTGAGAGAAGTACCAACAGCAGCAATCTTTAATGGGCCAGATGAAATGCTCACCGGTGGACTAGCTATGGGTATGGTTGGAGGCATTGGCAGCACATACAATTTAATGCCGCGCATATATCTTGAAATATTTGATTCAGTGAAGCTTGGAAATATAAAAAATGCTCAAAAACTTCAAGCAATTGCTAATGATGTTACACATGAGCTCCTTAGAATCTCTCCTGGAGTTGTGCCTGCTATCAAGTATGGTCTTAAAATTTTAGGGTTTGATGTTGGAGAACCGCGTAAACCTTTCCTGTCAATTGAATCTGACACAACTAAATTTGAGAAATTGTTGATAAACGTTAATGGACTGTAAGAGATAATTTTAAAAACCGTCAGAAAATCTATCTAAGGTATAACTTCCAAGCTAACTGGTAAAATAATTTGTGGTCGAGTTATATCATTACTTTGAATAATGAAGTACCCATCATAATCCCCAACCTCAAGATTCTGCGTATCCACATTTAAAGTGATTTGTTCTTCCATATTTGGAGGAAGAATACTTTCATTAAAATTGGAACTCAGCCAAAATGGCTTAAAAGAAAGTGCCAGTTCATTCTCTAAATATACTGTATTAAAAGCAACTTGAAGACCGCTTTCACCAGTCTGGCTCTCTATTCCAATACTTACATTTTCATTATTAATATTTCCTGAAAAATCTTTATAATAAAAAATTATTTCACCGTTATTTTTTAAATGAACCTGAGCATCAACGGTACCTGAACCACCATATTCACCATAATTAGTAAACTGGATAATTATGCTTTCATTGTTTATATTTTGAAAATGTACGGTACCGTTTTTTGGATGTAAATCACTCCACATCCAAGCAATCAAATGATTAACGAAATCAGCTTTTGGTATTGGCTGTCCATTACAACAACCATCATCAGAGTTTGAATCAAATGTTATGAAACCATTACTCGATATATATAATTGATTTAAATCAAGCTCGTAGAAAGGAAAAGGGAAACCAATTTCAATAGGACCAATAACATTATCATCTGTAAGTCCATTTACTAATGTTCCTGTTGACGATATATCGGTCCAGGTAAAAGTTGGTCCATCTTGGTCATAGCTATCTATCCAAACATAACCAAAATCATCAATTCCACCACTTCCTAATGTTACGGGTGGCCCTACTCGATAATCAACTCCACCTTTAATAATATTTCTTGAGGCAAAATGTTGAGTACCTGCAAGTGTAAAACTCGAATTATTTGGACTTGTTCCAGCAGTAATATTTAGGTCCACTTGACCAACATTCCGAAGCAAAAGTATTATATCTTCCGAGCTACCAGAGGTCAGAACTAATGGTGTAATTTCATCTGGAATAATCTCCAGTTCAGCATTTAAAGTAGTAATTTGCACAACATTTGATAAATTAGAGATTAAACCAACATTATCAATTGCACGAATACCAATCCATAAATCAGAGTTTGGAAGCAAGCTGGATACGATAAAACTTTCTTGCGTTCCTGTTTCTGATGGCGCTATTAATCCGGATACAGATGTTGCGTTATCCCAATTACTCTCATCTAAATTACTAGTGCTAAATCGAACGTCATAATATTTTGCTTTTCCTCGTATGCCATCATCGCCAGAAGCAGTGAAATTTAATCTAGCTCTCGATTCAGTTATTTCAGTTACAACAAGATCAGTTATTGGTGATGGCGACTCAATATCTGGTAACACATTTAATGATATTGTGGCTGTAAATTCTGGTGATAATGGATCATTTGTTAAAATTACAATCTCCGCTACATGAACACCTGGCGATAGATCAGTAGGGTCAACTGTCAAGGAAAGCTCTAAGGTTTGGCCTGATTCGACCGAACCTGCAAATAATTCTGGTGGAGCGCTAATCCAAGAGGGTCCTGCGAGTTTTAAAGCTTCATTAGAATTTAATCGACCGCCTGTTACGGTTGTCGATTGAAGTGATGGAATTGGGTCGATGCTATCAAACAAAATTTGCTTTATTTCAAGATTGCTTAAATTAGGTGCATGAGCCTTTAATAATGCTGCAACACCTGAGACATGTGGAGTTGCCATTGATGTTCCATTAAAACTTGTATAAGCATTGCCTGGGACTGAGCTTAGAATATCAACTCCAGGGGCGCCTAAGTCTACAGACTGAGAACCATATTGTGAGAATGCTGCAAGTTGATCATTATGGTTTGTTGCCGCAACTGAAATAACATTGTCCACTTCATATGAAGCAGGATAACTAGGGCTAATATCATTATTAGTTCCGGAATTACCCGCAGCTGCTAAGAACAAAACATCATTTTGATGAGCGTACTCAATAGCTGCTCGCAAAGTCTCCGAAAAGCCTCCACCTCCCCAGCTGTTATTAAGAATCATTGCGCCATTATCTACTGCATAAATTATCCCTTCTGCGGCGTCACTGGTAGATCCAAAACCATTAGCACCTAAAAATTTAATGCCCATTAAAGATACTTGATGGCTTACGCCAACAACACCAATGCCGTTATTGCCAGCAGCTCCTATGGTTCCAGCGACATGTGTGCCGTGATTAGAATCATCAAATGGATCGCCATCATTGTTAGCAAAGTCATAACCGTAAATATCATCTACATAACCATTATTGTCATCATCAATTCCATTATTTGAAATCTCACCCTCATTCATCCACATATTTGCAGCTAAATCTGGGTGCGTATAATCTATTCCACTATCAATAATAGCTACAACAACGTCTCTGCTTCCTGTTGTTGTATTCCAAGTCTCAACTGCATCTATATCAGCATCAATTATGCCTCCTGTTTGACCTAGATTATTCAAACCCCAAAGTTGACTAAAAAAGGCATCATCAGGAATTTCATTAGCTATCACTGCGTAATTAGGTTCAACAAAAATAACATCTTTTCGTTGACTAATAAGCTGCATAGTCTCTAATAATTTAGAATCATCATTAATTTGCCAAACTTGCATATCAAGAACATCGATGCGATCAATTAATTGGGAATCATAATGAAGATGAATATCTGAATGGGAAGAATACAATTCAGAAGAGGGCTTGAATCTGATGATCAGCTGATTTGGTAAATAATTTCCATTTAAAGGAAGCTCATTCATTACGCGTGGCTTTCGAGCTTGAGTAGTACGAATTAAAACCTGTTGATTTTCATTGGCAGTGGTAGTTATTTGCTCAGGATTTCGAAAGAAAATTGAATAGGCAAGCGTAGACTCCCCAGAGTCAGTTATTTGAATAGATGTTGAGCTTGGAATGCCCTCACGTAATTCCATTGATATATTATCTATCGACACATTTGCTACAGGTGGCCCCAATGTCGTAACCGAAATAATGTTTGAAAGCTCAGATGTATTTCCTGCTTGATCTATGCCTTTAATCGCAAAATAGTAAAGGGTTTCCGTATTAAGGTTATCAACAGTTAATGTTTGTTGATTGCCCCCTATCAATGGGGTGTTTAAAATATTCAATGATGTTGCTGAGTCCCAGTTACTGTCATTTATAGGGCTTAGACTATAACGAATATCATAGCCTGCCAAAGGAAGGGGTGCTACTCCATCATCTGATATTGCTTGCCAAGTCAAATTTACAGCATCAAAATTTGGAGAAGCTCCATTTAAAGTATTAATAGATGGTGGTGGTGTAATATCATTTGAGACTCGCAGAAAAAGGGGTACTTCCACAAAATCTTGATACAAAGAATTATGCTCCAAAGATAGAGTTGCTGAATAATCGCCTGGCAAAACATTTGCAACAAAGTTAATCAAAACATTTTTTGTTTCTCCGGGTGAAATTGAACCGGTAGAATCATTAGAAGTAACCCAACTTGGAGATTGGTTGGCAATATTAGAAATTTCAAGATTATATTGAAGGTCAGTCAACCCATCATTAGTTAAAGTAAATATTTTTTGCTGATCTTGGTTAAATTCAACGATTATTGGGCTCGCATTATTTGCGGCTATATCATTTGAATCAACTAATGCCAACGGGGTAGGAACTGTTTTAGCATAAATTACGTTTGATATTGGGCCTGTAACGCCTTGTGAATCAATTTGTCTAATAGCAAAATAGTAGACAGTATCATCATCTAGCTGATCAATATAAAAGTTTTTATCTAAGTCTACGGTAGAGGGAGGAATATTATTTTCAAAAATCTCAGCTTGAGGCCAATTCTCCTCAGTTATAACTTCGCCGCTGTATCTTATTTCGTAATCTGATGTTAATTGAGTCGATGTCCAAATAGCGGCAAGTGAGTTGAGGGTTAATCCATTAGCTCTTAAATCTAAAATGGCACCAGAAGCTGGCTCCTGAATATCAAATGATATTGTTGCTGCATCTTGTCTTCCAAATGCATCAATTACTTTATAATCAAATTGATCTGAACCAATAAAATTTTCATTTGGTCTAAAAATAAAGAGGCCACTATTGTCGAAAGTAATGGCTCCATTTAGAGGGTTACTTAGCTTTTCAAACAACAATGTTTCATTATCTTGATCACTACCAACCGACTGCCTCAAAACATAAGATCCAGAAAAAACATCATGGTTTTTGTTTTCAGCCTGAGGTAAGGCATTATCTCGAGTGGTAACAGTGAAAGTATCACTTGAACTACCGATTGTTAAAGTAGCATTTTTGGTTGATAGGATTTCTGCAGATGAGGTTTGCCTTACGACAACATTTTGCATATTTTGAATAGAGCCATTAATTGACGTAAAAGCGCTGCCATTAATAGAATATTCGCCCCCTGCAATACTAATATTTGCAGTTTCGTTAATGCCTCTTATTCTAATCGAATTAGACGAAATAAGTGTATTTGGATTAACACCAGTTTGATCGATAAAACTAAAAGCATAAGGCCCATTATTTAACGCCGAATTTGAGGCAGAATTAATATTATTGCTATCATTACCGCCGCTACATCCAAATAAATTTACAAAAAGAACAAAAAAGAAAATCTGTTTTATTGTTAAGTTAAATGCTTCTATTCTAAAAATTTTTTTCAAAGTTATATATTTCGCTTAGTATTACCACACCTTTTAGAACAATATTTTACATTATCCCAGTCTCTAGACCATTTTTTTCTCCAAGAAAAAGGCCTATTACATGCGGGACAAATCTTTACCGGTAAATCAATCTTCTTTTTCACTAAAATTTACTCAAAATTACTTCTAATAAAAAATGAATTTTTATTCTTAAAAATAGCTTAACTCAAAAAAAATAAAAAGATTTATTATTTTTTCTTATTTAAATTTTTATTGTCTAGCTGCTTTAAAGATTGAAAAGCTGATAGAGCTAACTCTCGCGATTGTTTTAAATCTACTATTGGTTTTGGATAAGTTGATCCTAATTCAATAGAAGCCTCGCTTAAGATATCCTCAGATGCTTCCCATGGATTAAAAAGGTATTTATTAGGTAAAGCTGCAATTTCCGGAATATATTGACGAACATAATCGCCATTAGGATCAAATTTTTGACCCTGCATTATTGGATTAAAAATTCGAAAATAAGGTGCCGCATCAGCCCCACACCCAGCTATCCACTGCCAGCTTGCGCTATTATTAGCCAAATCAGCATCAACAAGTGTATCCCAAAACCAACGCTCTCCATGGTGCCAATGCAAGCGAAGATTTTTTACTAAAAAAGATCCAACAATCATTCTTACTCGGTTATGCATATATCCTGTTTGCCATAATTCACGCATACCTGCGTCAACCATAGGGATGCCAGTATTTCCTTTTTGCCATGCCTTTAAAAAGGTTTCATTTTCATTCCATGGAAAAAAATCAAATTTTGATTGAAGATTTTTTTCTGGTAATCTTGGATTATTAAAAAGTTGACTATAAGAGAATTCGCGCCAGCCAAGTTCACTACAGAAATGTTCAATGTTTTTGTTATCTCCAATACTTCTCACAGAATGCCACAATTGATTACTTGAGATTTCACCAAAGTGTAAGTGTGGTGATAAACGAGAAACGTATGGTTTTGCTGGAATATTTCGACCTTCTTTGTATAAAGAAAGTCCCTCCTCAATAAATTGGTCAAAACGTCTATGAGCGCCCTCTTCACCTATATCCCAGTGGGTTTTTAATTTTTTACCCCATGGTACGCGTGGTAAAAGATTTAATTCATCAACGCCTATTTGGTCTTTATCAAATAGATAGTTTGCACGATCTGGCTTTGATAAAGGGATAGATGGTTCTTGAGCATTTAAACAACCTTTTCGATAAAAAGGCGTGAATACTTTGTACGGTGTACCATCATCTTTTTTAATATTCCATGGCTCCCACAATAAAGAACTATTGTAAGTATTCACTTG
Source organism: Gammaproteobacteria bacterium (assembly GCA_002685275.1). The sequence continues at coordinate 7,466 of NYWX01000048.1, read as the reverse complement.
TATTTCAAGATTTTTTAAATGTGTTTTTATCTTTGAATCACGTTTAATACGCCATGGCTCATAGCAACGATTCCAATAAATAGCTTCAACTTCATGACGATTTAAAATATTCACTAGAATCTCTTCTGGATTGCCCGAATATACAGATAGCTTTCCACCCAGAGATTTCTTTAGAGATTTAAGCGAATAATGAAGCCACAACCTGCTAGCACTTCCAATCTTATATTTCTTTGAGTTTTCATCATCAAGGATATAAATGGGCAAAATATTTTCATTTTTTGAAGCTTCAAATAATGCTTTATTGTCATATAATCTTAAGTCTTGACGAAACCAACAGATTGCAATCTTTTTTGTCATAGCGGTAATTCCTCTTGAAGATCCTTTATCGCTTTTTTGTGTTTTAGTTTATTCAATTTAGACTTTCTACTTCCATGTTTGTCATAAATCTTACGAGCTTCAATTTTATGAAGATTATTTTTTTTTCTTAAGCTGTAAAGCTGATCAGCTGCAAATTTTCTTGCTTCTTTTTCATCTATAATTGGCATTGGATAATTGTTCATTTGTAATTGCGCTTGCCATGGCATATGTATATATGTTTCGTCCATATCTCGCAATTCTGGAATCCAGCGACGTATAAAAATACCTTTTGGGTCATGATCTATACCTTGTTTTATTGGATTGTAAATACGTATGGCATTAATACCTGTTGTGCCTGACTGCATTTGAACCTGGCTGTAATGAATGCCTGGTTCGTAGTCAACAAATAAATTTGCTAAATACAATGCTGGTTCTCGCCAATGCAGCCATAGGTGATAACTTGCAAAGCTCATAATCATTGCTCTCATGCGAAAATTTAACCAACCAGTTTCTTTCAAAGACCGCATGCATGCATCCACCATAGGAAAGCCCGTCATGCCAGATTTCCATGCATCGAAAAAAGAATTGTTAAAAGAAGACTGTCTCAAAGAATTATATGCAGAATGAATATTTTGAAATTCAATTCTAGGCTCATCCTCTAACTTTTGAATAAAATGACAGTGCCAACGTAATCTTCCAGAAAAAGATCTCATAGCGCTTGGCCATTTTCCTTTTTCTCCACGAGGTAATGCCTTAATCTCTTGTGATCGTTTTTTGCAAGATTGATGCACTTCACGTAAAGACAATGTACCAAATGCCAAATGTGACGAAAGTCTTGAGCAGCTATCATAAGCTGTAGTTGGTGATGACATCTCTTTGGAATAATTTTCACCGCGATGGTAAAGAAAACTTTCTAATAATTTCAGTCCTTTTTCTCTACCCCCTTTTTGCAGGTCTAAATAATCATCCTTTTTTAAACCTAAGTCCTTATACGGCGATACCGCATCCGATTCCTCATCAATCTTTACAAGGTAACTAGGTTTTTTGGCAGTGGGTTTATTCATTGATACATGCCATTTCGCAGCCCATCCATCACGATTTTTTAAACAGCGTATAACTCCATTTTGTGGAATTTCATGCCAAATGATATTTTTTGAATTACACCAATCTTTAATAGCTCTATCCCGTTTGAAAGTCCATCCATTCCAGGTTTCTTGATGGGACCATAATGAATCAAAGGAATGACGATTATGTAAATCATTCAAAACATCAACTGCAGGTCCAATCTTTATTATTAATTTCTGCCCTAAAGCAGTTAATGCCTGGTTAAGATCACTCAAGCATTCTTGCAAAAATATATAATGCCTATAACTCATATCTGGCTGATGCCATAAGTCTGGCTCAAGGATATATAAGGGAATCACTTTTCCATTTTCAATGGCGCGAGTTAAAGCATCATGATCTTCGATGCGTAAATCTCTTTTAAACCAAACTATATTCACTCACTTACCTGAATTTTTAAATTAAAATATTTTGCAATGATAAATTATTTAGCTTTGCTCTTCTCACTACAGGCCTGTTGCCAGGCAGAACAATGCATCTTGTATTTATTAGCTATTTCTTGAATGGCTTTATTATCTGTAATGTTCCCAGCAATCCATTCATTATAAGTATTGCCGTAAACAGTATTTTCAATAACGAAACCTTTGACAAAATGCTGCTTAGCTGCAATCTTATAATGCGAAATAAGATTATTTAATGGCAAATCTAAACCTTTGACTAGAATACCTCGAATATGCTTATCTTTCTTAATAATTAAATCATTTATGTTTTGCCAAAATTCATTCGTTCTGAAGGAATTAATCATCCACCAATCAGGATGGATGCCCAAATCATAGAACTTTTGAATTAATTTTATTGTTTCTTTATCAGGACAATAGTTTTCGTTTAAAGAAATAATTTCAATGAGAAATTCCAACCTATTTCTTCTACATTCTTTAAATAACTTTATAACTCGCTTTTCTTGTTCTAATTGCAATTCTTGATCATCTTCTAAATAGCAGAAACAAGAAAATTTAACTACATAATTATGTGGTAGTTGAGACAACCCACCAAAATTTTCACCAATCTCAGGATCTAAATCTAAAGATTCGTTAGCAGATAATTCTATTGAACTACCAATCCATAAATTTTGACCAACGGCTTTAGATAGGATGCTTTGGCCAATGTGAGTATCACAGATTAAGCCATAGCTAGGCTTACCGTCGGATACTTCCGATATGCTTTTGAGGCAAAGGTGTTTAAAAGATATGGCTTTTCTTTTATCTAAATCATTTGACATTTCAGTTTGAGAAAAATTATCACATGAAAGGATTTTCATATCTGACCATTCATTAATTCTATTTGTTGACCAATGCATTTGCTCAAGATCTGAGTCTTTTCGCAAAACAGGATTTTTTACCCCCCTATTAAGAAAAAAATTTAATTCTTCCCAACTCGGATAAGAAGGTGCACAGCCATGACGACTAACAGCTAGAGCACCGCAAGCATTGGCATAAGTTAATGCAGTTTGCCAATCTTCATTATTTAGCCATCCTTTAAATAATCCAGAAATAAATCCATCACCAGCGCCGAGTACATTAAAAACCTCTATAGGAAAAGCAGAACCACTAATGCCATCATCCAAATTATTAATATTTTTATTGATGAATGCTCTGGCCCCCATAGGTCCTTGTTTGCAAATTAGAACGGCATCGGTTTTTGACCTAACGTTGCGTATGGCTTGCAAAGTATCAGTTGTGCCACCGGCTATATGAAATTCTTCTTCTGTGCCAACAATTAAATCAAATAAATGCAATGTAGATTGAAGCTTGCTTGTAACTTTCTTGCTTTTGATAAATCGGTTCTCTCCATCACTATGGCCAGCAACTCCCCATAAATTAGGACGATAATCAATATCTAGAGCAGTTTTAGAGTCATTGTCTCGAGCTAATCTAAGTGCTTTTAATGTTGCTGCCTCAACTAAGGGATTACTCAAATGGGTTCCAGTTGCACAAATACATCGAGCTGATGCAATGAAATCAGGATCGATATCCTCTTCGCAAAGTGCCATGTCAGCACAGTTTTCACGAAAAAATATAAGTGGAAATTGATCCTTATCTCGAATTCCAAGCATTACTAAAGCAGTTAATCGTTTTGGATCAGTATTTACATGTTTAGCATTGACACCTTCTGCAAACAATTGCTCACAAATAAACCGGCCCATGTGTTCATTGCCAACACGACTAATCAGTGCTGATTTTAACCCAAGGCGAGCTGCCCCTACTGCTATATTAGTCGGTGATCCGCCAATATACTTATCAAAAGATCGCATATCTTCTAAGCGTCCACCAACTTGAGTTCCGTAAAGGTCTACACAGCTCCGGCCTATAGTAATTAAGTCAATTTTTTTTGGCATAATCATATAACTTTATCATAGGAACAATGGTGTTTTATGACACTCAGGTAAATGGAATAGATTAGTATTGAATATAGTAATGAAAGGGTAATAATCAAAAATTTAAGTCACTGATTATTATGTATATATAATTGTGGCGGAGAAGGCGGGATTCGAACCCGCGGTACGCTATAAACGTACACTCGCTTTCCAAGCGAGCGCCTTAAACCACTCAGCCACCTCTCCGGAGTTTTTTATTTTGATCCAATCGCTGGGGGATAATCAATACATTCAGATTTTAAGGATTCTGATGTGGTGCTTTCTGGAATATGAAGTTCCTTTGTTTCATCCAGCTGATCAAGTCCATCTGGAGATACAACACGTTTGTACACCACTACTGATTGATAAGGTTTTGGTTCATCGCATGCAACATTTGTATCGAAAAGTTCAGTAATGACCGTTGCTTTACCGCATGAAACTAGGAAGCTTGTAGAAACAATAGTGGCTAAAATATTAAATAAGTTACGAATTATCATTAGTTTTTTCCAATTTTAACACCGGCATGATGCATCGCTTTAAGCATCTGATCGTGGAAACGGCTTTCATAGGGTGTTAAAGGCAAGCGTATATATTCCTCCATTAATCCCATTTGATTGACAGCCCATTTAACAGGAATTGGGTTTGACTCTACGAATAGAGCGCTGTTTAAAGCTTGCAGTGAATCATCCAAAACAGTGGCTGCGTCATCTTGACCTTCTAGCGCCAAACGACATAATTTTGCAACCTGAGCAGGAACAACATTTCCACTTACGGTAACAACGCCATGGCCGCCCTGCCTTATAAAAGGATAAAGTGTAAAATCATCGCCACTAAATAATTTAAAATCACTATTTACAAGCTCTTGAATAGCTTTTAACCTTTCTATGTCGCCAGTCGCCTCTTTGACTCCGATAATATTTTCATTGTGAGATAGCCTACCTACTGTCTCTGGTTGCATATCAGCAACTGTCCGGCCTGGAACGTTATACATCATAACTGGCTTATCAAGCTCATCTGCAATTACCGTAAAATGCCTATAAATTCCCTCTTGAGTTGGCTTGTTGTAATAAGGTACTACAATTAAAAATGCATCAATACCTAAATCCGAAACTGCTTGTGATAAGTCAATAGTTTGATCTGTAGAATTTGAACCTGTTCCAGCAATAATAGGAATGCGGCCACCTGACAATTTAACTGCCTTTTCAATTAGTTTAATATGCTCAAAACGAGTAAGTGTAGCAGCTTCACCTGTGGTGCCAGCTATTACTAAGCCATCACTGCCAGAATCTACATGAAAGTCTATTAAGCGCTTAAGACTTACATAATCGACTTGATTATTTTTATCAAAAGGGGTTACTAATGCTACTAAGCTACCTTTAAACACTTCATTTCCTCGCCACATATGTGCTCGCGATGTTACTGTTCATATTGACCGCTGGCAAGAGCATATCGTAGCCTTTATAAATTTAACTGAAAAATATTTGAGATATATGTCACAACTAATTGTAATTTCAGCACTTGGATTGGATAGAACTGGTATTGTTCAGGATCTTACTAAGATCATCCTTTCTTGTGATGGCAATATAGAAGAGAGTCGTATGACTACTCTTGGCTCTGAGTTTGCCATGCTTCTACTTGTTTCAGGCAATTGGACCACGCTAAACAAACTTGAAAAAGGCCTAAAGAAACTTGAAGAAGAAAAAAATTTGACAATATCTATTCGTCAAACTGGAAATAAACTCATAAATGATAATAAGATGCCCTATTCTGTGGACATTATTTGTTTAGACCAACAGGGTATTGTATTTAATTTAGCTGAATTTTTTTCCAAACAGGACGTAGAAATAACAGATGTTGTCACTCGTAGTTATTCTGCAGCATACACAGGTTCAACAATGTTTGCGGTACAAATGTCCATAAGCATTCCCGCAACGTTACAAATTTCAAGACTTAGAGAAGAATTTTTAGAGGTATGTGATCTATTGAATCTTGACGCTATTTTGGAGCCAGTAAAAAATAATTCATGATTAATCAATTTTCAAGAAAAGTATTTTATATTACGGTTAATTTTTTATTATTAATTACCACTAACATTGATGCAGATAATATAAAACTTCCGGACATGGGAAGTCCTGCAGACGCTTTCCTTTCGTTAAACAAAGAAGCCCAAATTGGGCGCGCAATGATGCTTAATATTCAAAAAAGCGGTCAAATTGTTGAAGATCCTCTGGTTGCAGAATATATAAATCAAATAGGCAATAGGATTGCAGCTCAATCCAATAATGGTAATTATAATTTTACGTTTTTTGTAATTAAAGATTCACGCATTAATGCATTTGCGCTTCCAGGTGGTTATATTGGTGTCCACACTGGGCTGCTTGAAGCAACTCGAAATGAAGACGAGCTCGCTGGAGTTTTAGCCCATGAAATAGCTCACGTAACGCAACGTCATATAGCACGAGCAATTCGCTCAAATTCAAGACAAAGTATTCTTTCTCAAGCCATAATGCTTGGAGCGATTCTTGCTGGGGCAGCTAGTGGTAGTAGTGATGCTGTGCAAGCAGGGGTTGCCGTGGCTCAGGGCACGGCTATGCAGCAACAGATCAATTTTACGCGCTCTAATGAGCATGAAGCTGACAGAATTGGAATATCAGCGCTCGCTGGTGCTGGTTTTGATCCATATGGAATGGCATCTTTTTTTGATGTTTTATCACGTCAAACAACCCGTGCTCCAAGTGAGAGAATCCCTGAGTTTTTAAGAACCCACCCTGTAACTTCATCGAGAATAGCAGAAGCACGAGATCGGGCAAGAAATTATGGAAGGATTGAAAGTGAAAATTCCATTAGTTATGGAATATCAAAGATAAGAACTCTTGTCGATAAATTTGAATCATCGCAGGAAGCTGTTGCCTTCTTTGAAAGCCGGCCATATCAAAATCAAAATGACTTAGAACGTTATGGTAGGTTTTTATCTTATTTGCGCAATGGAAAGCTAGAAAAAGCTGAGGATATTATTGATTATTTAATAAATAAACATCCTGATGTTATTGCCTATCATATTGCTCTAGGTGATATGTTAGTTTTATTGGGAAAAAATAAAAGAGCTATAAAAACATTTGAAGATGCAATCGAATTATTTCCCCGTAACGCACCTTTAGTAATTGCTTATGCAGAGCGCTTGCTTGAGCTAAATCAAGCCAAAAAATCACATGACTTGTTGCTAGATCTCCTAAATAACTTTCCACCAACTCCAGATCAAGTGCGGTTAATCGCTCGTGCAGCAAATGCAGCAGATAAAAATGCTGAATCTTATTATTACCTATCTGAATATCGATTAATGATGGGCGATCTTTTGGGAGGCGTTAATTATCTCCATCAAGCACTTAGATTGCCGGATTTACAAGAAATTCAGAGAATTCGCTTTGAGGCAAGAATTGATTTCATTCGAGAATTCATGACAGAGGATCAATTAAAAAGAATGTAAGTTGTTAAACAATTAATATTACTTACAAAAATATTTACCTTTTTATAAAGCTTTCACATAAGAATTTAAAATCAACTTGTCTATAGAAATTTAACAAAAAAGATTGATTTGAGTGTAGCCAGTGCCATTAAATAGTACTAAAATAGTACA
>NYWX01000047.1 GCA_002685275.1 Gammaproteobacteria bacterium | reverse complement strand
GGTAGAGCCCCGGATTGTGATTCCGGTCGTCGTGGGTTCGAGCCCCATCGTCCACCCCAAATTTTTGCTACGCTGACCTATTTAACAGTCAGAGTTGAATGTAAATTCATTGTGACTGGATTTTGTTGTCATACTCAATTTATGAAAGCTTTGATAAAACTGTATACTATTAAATTAATTACAATTAAGAGATGATAGGCTTGATAGAGAATCCTACAAAAACTGCTCGTTGGTATTTGCTGCAAACTAAATTCAAGCAAGAAAATAAAGCAGCTCAAGAGTTAGGCCGACAAAATATTTCTGTTTTTCTTCCTCTGTATAAGCTAGAAAAAATGATAAAAGGAAATAAATTTATCAAAGAAGAACCATTATTTTCCCGTTATCTTTTTGCCTGGCTTGATCTTGAGAATACTAACTGGACTTCAATTCGATCAACCAGAGGCATTAGTAATTTTGTTGCGTTTGGCAATGGACCAGCTATTGTTGATCAAGCTATTATAAATGAGCTCATGCAAATTGATTTATTGCCGAAAGAAACATATTTTAAGGCTGGAGAAAAAATCAGAGTTGCGAGTGGTCCTCTAGAAGGACTCAGCGCGATTTATGAAACTGAAAATGGTTCATTAAGATCATATATTTTAATGGAATTTATGCAACAGGAGCAATACTTAAGTATTGATAATCAGCTAATAGAGAAAATATAGCTCCTAGTGTTACTTAATATTTATGTAATTTATTCTCAATATTTAGCTTAGGATTTCTAGCGTGCATCCAATCTAAAATCAAGTTAAAATATAAATTAAACATTAATGGATTATCTATTATGAATAGACATGCTTTATCACAAGAAAATACTTCCTATGATGATGAGATTGATTTAAAAGAACTCTTCAGTGTCTTGTGGAAAGCTAAAATATTAATCATTGTGACAACCTCTTTTTTTGCTTTATCCTCAGTACTGTATGCGTTGAGTCTCACAAATTTTTATAAATCAGAGGTTATATTGAATGTAGCTGGAGAATCAAACGCTCTTCGCTCTCTATCTGGAATGGGTAGCCTGGCATCAATGGCAGGAATTACTTTGCCGTCAAGTGGTGAAGATAAAAGTGCAATCGCTATAAAAACTATTCAATCTAGAGCTTTCCTAAAGCATTTGATCACATTTGAAAATGTTCTCCCATCAATAATGGCCTCTAAGAGTTATGATTTTGAGTCAAAAAAAATTCAATTTGACCCGAAGATTTATAATGAAAATAATGGAGAGTGGGTTCGAAAGCCTGGAAAGAATCAACAATCTAAACCATCATACCTAGAAGCTTTTTGTTGCGACGATAACACCTATTTAAATCAAGTTTCGATTTTTAGAGATAAGAAAACTAATCTTATTACTATATCTGTAGAGCATATTTCACCTATTTTTGCTAAAGAATTTTTAGAATTAATAATTAATGAAGCAAACGAATTGTTACGTAATAGAGATTTACAGGAATCTTCAGCTGCGATAGCTTTTTTGAATACTGAGATACCGAAAGCTTCTTTAATAACGATGAAAGATGCCATTAATATGTTGCTTCAATCACAACTTCAGAAGCAAATGCTGGCTAAAGTAAATAAGGAGTATTTTTTAAAAGTAATAGAACCCCCTTTTATTCCAGAAGTAAAATCTAAACCAACTAGAGCATTAATTTGTATTTATGGAACATTGTTAGGTGGAATACTTGCCATGCTATGGGTTCTTATGCGCCATTATATCTCAGGTAGTCTGAAATCAGATTTAAACGCTTAGTTTTTTTGCGATAGCTACCATAATAGATATACAAACATTGAGCAATGGTTGTGATCGAATGCTAAATGAATGAGTTTTCGGAGTTTCTGGATTCCATAAAAAGAACACTGCATAAATACACATACTAAATAATTGAGAGTTTTATAACGTTGGCTAGCAAAACAAAAATAACAGTCGTCGGAGCTGGCTATGTAGGTATGTCGCTTTCCATACTCCTTGCCCAGCGCAACGATATAACCGTACTTGATATTGATCGGGACCGTGTCGATAAAATCAATAGTAGGCAGTCAACAGTTTCTGATGCAGAGATTCAATTGTTTCTGGCTGAAAAATCGCTGTCATTAATGGCAACACTGGATAAAGAGGCAGCATATCAAGACGCCAGTTTTATAATTGTAGCAACGCCCACTAACTATGATCCTGTAACAAATTACTTTGACACGAGCTCTGTAGAAGTTGTTGTTGAGAATGCATTGGCGTTAAATCACGATGCTTTGGTGGTTATAAAGTCAACTATCCCAGTCGGGTATACGAAGTTCCTGCAGGACAAATTTGAGACTGATCGAGTTGTATTTTCCCCAGAATTTTTAAGGGAAGGACAGGCGCTTAAAGATAATCTTTATCCATCACGTATAATTGTGGGTGGTCAGTGTGAGGCATGCAAGGAATTCGCTCGTCTGCTGACACAGGGAGCTGAAAAAAACGACATCGAAACTCTTTTTATTTACTCTACCGAGGCTGAGGCAGTTAAGCTATTCGCCAATACTTATTTGGCTATGCGTGTTTCATTCTTCAATGAGTTAGATTCATATTCTTTATCGCACGAACTAGATACTAGAAATATAATCAATGGTGTCTGCCTTGATGAGAGAATAGGCGACGGATACAACAATCCGTCATTTGGTTATGGTGGTTATTGCCTCCCTAAAGATACTAAGCAGCTCTTAGCAAATTATGATCAAGTGCCGCAAACATTAATCCAAGCAATTGTATCTGCAAATAGTACACGCAAAGATTTTATTGCAAATGTAATCTTAAAAGAAAAACCTAAAACGGTAGGTATCTATCGTCTCGTAATGAAAGAGGGTAGTGATAATTTTAGATCGTCTGCCATGCAAGGTGTTATGAAGCGAATTAAAGCCAAGGGGATTAATGTTATTGTTTATGAGCCATCGCTTGATGGGAGTAAATTCTATAACTCAAAAGTTGTAGACTCGCTTGAAGAGTTTAAAATCTCCTCAGATATTATTATTTCTAACCGAATGGCCAGCGAATTAGATGACGTGGCTGGAAAAGTATTTACTCGAGATCTTTATGGAAGTGATTAAATAAGATATTGGTAACAGGGGCAGCAGCTTTATTGGTTTTCAACTTACCTTCGCATTTTAGAGCGTGATAATGAAGTTTGCGATAGTATATATATCAAGCGTTGTTTGGTTTAAGCTCGTTGATTATTCAAAGCACAGATAAATCTTAATAATAATGAAATTGGCTCAAGATAACCTAGCTTAAGCTTGTAATTCGATTCATTTATGTTATCTTGTTCATTCAATGAACAGATCTGAAATGACTTAGCTTGTTCATTTTGAGAGTTTTTCCAGAATTCAGATCTTAGAAGATCTTGCGGTAGCCTGCCCGAACCAAAAAACATTAATTCCATTCTCTATTATGAATAAACTTGAACTAGAATATCGTGCGCTCAAGCTTCTTGAGCAATATCCAGATATGACTCAGCGTCAGATAGCTGAAGAGTTGAATGTGAGTTTGGGTAAAACTCATTATTTGATAAAGTCCCTCATTGATGTCGGCTGGGTTGAGTTAGGTAATTTTCAGCGCTCAGATAATAAGCGGGGTTACTCTTACTTACTGACGCCCAACGGAATCATAGAGAAAACGGTAATCACATTAAAGTTTCTGACTAGAAAGCGGCGAGAATTTGATGATCTGCTGCTAGAGATCCAGCACCTGCAAGAAGAAGTAAATCAGAATCAAAAACAGGGTTAAGTATCTAAATGGAAAAATACAATATTTATAGCATTAATGCAGCCTCATTGGATACTTAAACCCAAGTATTCGATGCGTTCGGTAGAATAATTAGTAAATTGAAGCACTTTTTTGCTGAGTAGGTAGCTAGATGACGATAATGGCTTTTATCGAATTTTATAAAAAGAAATAGTTGGTATATGCTCATATACTAAGGAGAATCAAAGGTAGATGTCGGATATTTATTGGTTAGCGACACAGATGTAGATAAGTCAATAATTTTAGTGAAATCAGTCGCCATGGAGTGAAATGAAAGTATTAATAACGGGTACAGCAGGGTTTATAGGTTTCCATCTTGCAAATAAGCTAATTGCACGTGGAGACGAGGTTGTCGGTCTAGATTGTATTAGCGATTATTATGATCCAAATGTGAAATTTGGTCGCTTGAATTATGCTGGTATTGATCAAAAAGATATTAAATATAATAAGCTGACACAATCTACAAAAAAAGCGAATTACCGCTTTATAAAATTACAGCTTGAAGATAAAGACAATTTAGATAATCTTTTTGAGTTAGAGCAGTTTGATTCAGTGTGTAATTTAGCTGCTCAAGCAGGGGTGCGTTATTCAATTGAAAATCCAATGGCGTATATAGATGCTAATATTATAGGGTTTATTAATATACTTGAGTCGTGCCGTAATAATGAGGTTAAGAATCTCTCCTATGCGTCAAGTTCCTCTGTGTATGGGCTAAATGAGTCCTATCCATTTTCAACTTCTGATAATGTTGATCATCCCATCAGTCTTTACGCAGCCACAAAAAAGTCAAATGAATTGATGGCGCATACATATTCACATTTATACGGTATTTCGACGACCGGATTACGCTTTTTTACCGTATATGGACCTTGGGGTCGACCAGATATGGCATTATTTCTATTTACTAAGGCCGCATTAGAAGGCAGGGCTATCAATGTATTTAATTATGGTGAAATGTTGAGAGACTTTACTTATGTGGACGATATTGTTGAAGGCGTGACACGTATTATCAATAACCCAGCACAACCAAATCCAGAATGGTCGGGTAAGCAGCCAGACCCGTCAACTTCGTCATCACCATATAGAATATATAATATTGGCAATAATGATCCTGTTAAGCTAACGGACTTTATTGAAGCGATTGAAAATGCTCTTGGTAAAAAAATACAAAAAAATATGATGCCGTTGCAGGCTGGTGATGTGCCTGCAACCTACGCTAATGTTGATGATTTGGTGAGGGATTTAGACTACAAACCAAGTACATCTGTGCAAAAAGGAATTGATAATTTTGTAGCTTGGTATAGAGAGTTTTTTAAAGTTTAATTTGTGAAAGGAAGTAAGAATGCCCGAATATAAAATTGCAGTAATTGGTCTGGGTTATGTGGGTCTACCTTTGGCAGTGGAATTTGCACAAAAACATCCAACTATTGGATTTGATATTTCGCAGCCCCGGATCGAAGAGTTAAATTCCGGTTATGATCGCACGTTAGAGGTGGAGGATGCATACCTAGCTAAGGTCAATAAAAAATTCGGTTTTAAATCTACATCTAATCTTCAAGAAATCAAAGATTGTAATATCTTCATAGTGACCGTACCCACGCCGATAGATAAAAATAAACGTCCAAATTTAACTCCTTTGATTAAAGCTTCTGAATCAATCGGTAAGATGTTGAAAATAGGCGATATCGTTATCTATGAGTCTACTGTTTATCCAGGAGCAACTGAAGAAGATTGCGTTCCTGTTCTGGAGCAATTTTCAGGCTTAAAGTTCAATCAGGATTTTTATTGTGGCTACAGTCCGGAGCGAATTAACCCTGGCGACAAAGAGCATCGGATCACCACTATCAAAAAAGTGACTTCGGGATCTACACTAGAAATAGCCAACAAAGTCG
>NYWX01000046.1 GCA_002685275.1 Gammaproteobacteria bacterium | reverse complement strand
TTTGCAGGTGTTTCTATAATAATTGATGCTCCATATAAAGCAGGTGATTTTATAATTTTAGAAACAGGTGAACGTGGTTTAGTAACAGACATAGGCCTTAGGAGCACAAGAATTTTAACAAGAGATGATATTGAAATTACTATTCCAAATGGCATTATTGGCAATAGCAAAATTATCAATGAGGCTGGTGGCCCTAAAACTCAACATCGTATAAGGGCTAGTGTTGGCATTGCTTATGGAAGTAACTTGGATGAGGTGATTAAAGTTTTAAAATCAGTGGCCACTAAAAATCCAGAAATATTAGAGTCTCCAGAACCAAGAGTAAGATTTAGATCATTTGGAGACTCAAGCTTAAATTTTGAGCTTTTGGGTTGGATTGACCAACCAGTTAATCGTGGACGTATAACTCATGAGCTAAATTGTTCAATCTATAAAACGCTTAACAAAAATAAAATATCTATTCCATTCCCTCAAAGAGATTTATATCTACATACAATTAATAAAGATTACTAAATTGCTATTCAATAAAAAGATTATATAGCTGTGAGGTATAAAAAATAATGACTGATCTTTCATTAAAAAATAAATGTATATTAATCACCGGAGGTTCTCAGGGTGTAGGTTTTGCAATAGCTGAAGCATGTTGTGCCCTTAAAGCTAGACATTTAATTCTCATCGGTAGAGATAAAGCAAAAGGGCAAATAGCAATTAATAAGTTATCAACAGACAATACGAAGGTATCATTTCTAAGTGCCGATCTATCTAATGAAAAATCTACGAAATTAATTTTTGATTTTGTTAATCAGGAAGTTGATGGGTTGGATGGTTTGGTAAATGCAGCTGGTATAACAACTAGAGGTTCATTTATTGATGGTAAGATTGAAGACTGGGATCAACTTTTTGCAGTTAATACTCGTTCACCATTTTTTTTAATGCAAGCATTTATTCTTCAAGCTCTTGAAAAAAATAAGCCGGGCTCGATTGTGAACATTTCATCCATGCATACTTATTGCGGTTTACCGGAGCTTGCAATGTATGCGGGATCAAAAGCGGCCATCAGCACTCTAACGAAGAATGCTGCAAATGCTCATATTCAGGATCATATTCGTGTTAATGCTATTGCAATGGGATGGGCGGCAACACCAGCTGAAAAAGATATGCAAGCAAACAAACTAGGTAAGGGTGAAAACTGGGTTAAAGAAATTGCATCACAATTACCTTTAGGGCGTCTTTTAGATGTTTCTGAAGTTGCTAATTTAGCAGTGTATTTGTTAGGTGATATGTCAGGGATGCAGACTGGTACGATAATTGATTTAGAGCAAAAAATATTAGGTGCAATGTAGTTAATTTAATACCTTAAGATATAAATACAATTAAACATGATTACCCAGGAATGATGTGCGAAGTTTAAATTTTAAAAATATTACTCACTTGCCTGAATATGTTCAGCTTCCAAAATATGATCGCAAAATTTTATCTCCAGGTATAGTACATCTTGGTTGTGGTGCATTTCATCGCACACATCTTATGGATTTTCATGAAGATACATTAGAGCATCAAAGTGGTGCTTGGGGTGTTATTGGCATTAATCTTAGAGAACCAGATATTGGTGCAATATTATCTCCACAGGAAGGGCTATATTGTCGACAGCTTCGATATAAAGATGAGCATCAATCAAGACTAATAGGAGGACTATTAGCAGGAGTAAGTGTAATACATTCCAATGAAAAGATACGTCGTCAAACCATAAGGAAAGCAATAGAAATAGCAACTGCACCAAGCATAAAAGTTATTTCAATGACTGTTACAGAAAAAGGCTATTGTCATGCCCCCTCTACCGGTCTACTGCAAGAAAGCCATCCTGATATTACTCATGATGTTATGCACCCTAGATTTCCTCTATCCGTACCTGGTTTCGTTCTTGAAACTATTCAAATTTCCTTTAGATCTAACCAGGAGCCTCCAATCTTCATTAGCTGTGATAATGTCCCAGGTAATGGAAATACCTTAAGAAATTGTGTATCTAAATTGGCACAACAAGTGTGCCCCGACTTATTACAACGAATCAACAATGATGTAATCTTTTTAAATACAATGGTAGATAGAATTGTGCCTGCCATAAGAAAAAAAGATATTTTTGAATTTCAATCTATGGCAAATATCAAAGATGCTGCTTTTGTTGTAGGAGAGCCTTATCGTATGTGGGTAATCGAACAAGACAAGCGCGCAAATTTACCTGATTGGTCTGCCTCTGGTGCGCTTATCAAAACAAATGTGCATGATTATGAATTAATCAAAATGAGAGTTGTAAATGGAATGCAAACAGCTCTTGCTCATTTGGGTCATCTTTCAAATTTTACATACATGTCAGATGTTTTTAGTAATGAAACTTTTCGTGAATTTGGAAAATCTTTAATTGAAAGAGAAATTTTACCTAATCTTCCAAAATCAACTAGTATTAAATTAGATGATTATATCAATGAAACGGTTAATCGCTTAGTAAATCCTGCTATTAGGCATCAAACTGCACAGATTGCAACGGATGGATCTCAGAAAATAAGGCACAGATTACTTGATCCTTTATATGATGCATATAAAGCTGGGTTAACATATGATGGTTTAACAATTGCGCTCAGTGCTTGGCTTTATCATATATTTAAGTTAAGTAAAGATAATAATCAAAATGAAATTACAGATCCTTTTTTAAAAAATTCCATAAAAATCCAAAAAATTTCGAAAGATAACTTATCAATATTTATAAATGAATTAATTAAAGAACGTACAGTTTTTCCAAAATGGATCTTTGAAATTCCCAATTTGATAGAAGAATTACAAGCCATAGCTGAAAATATGGATAAACAACAAATAAATGATATTTTAGAGGCTTATCTTATCCGCCAAAAAAAATAAAGATTTGTAAATTATTGAAATTGCTTTAATTAAGAATTATGTCTTTTTTCCTCTATTCCTCGAATTCCAAGGCCGGTAATAGCAAATAAAGCGCCGCTATAATTATTATCTTTTGGATGATTTGTTGAAAAAATTTTTCCCATTGATGTGACATATAAAATATCTAGATTAGAGCCTCCAAAAGCCACACTTGTAGGATTCATAATAGGCATCTTTATGCTTTGAATTAAACTACCATCTGGTGAAATTCGATCAATCTTGCCGCCGAAAATTCTAGCGCTCCACAAACATCCCTCCACATCTATTGTGCAACCATCAAAACTACCACTTAGAGGTGTAGTAGTTGACTTTATTAAGGTTTTTTTCTTAATCATCCCAGTCAAAGGATTGTGGTCATAACGCCAAATTTTTCCTGCTCCTGAATCTGATGCATAAAAGGTTGTGCCGTCAGGCGACCAGCAAGGGCCATTGAAAACAACAAAGCCAGTATCTAATTCCTTGATATGTCTTTCTTCATCACATCTATAAATAGCTCCAATTTCTTTTTTTTCCTGAACATCCATGGCACCAAAGAAAAAATTTCCATTTCGATCAACTTTACCATCGTTAAATCTTAGTCTTTCTTTCATATTTTTAGGAGCAAAGATATGTTTAGAATATGCATCATCAAAATCAAATTCTAAGAGCCCAGATTGGCCTGCTAACAAAGCATTACCTTTTTTTGTTAGGCAAAACGATCCTACTATTTCCGGCAATTCCCAATATTTTAGCTCTCCCCCATCAGCAGTGCTTCTATAAATCTTTTTATCAAAGCTATCTATCCAATAAAGGCGTTGATTTTTAACATCCCATTGGGGTCCCTCGCCCAATGAATTTTTTAGATCAAAAAGTACCTTAATCTCCATTTTTGCCATAGTATTGATATTTCCAGGTAATCAAAGATACTTATAAGCTAAAAAATAAGAATAAAAAATTACCAACTTGTTACAAGAAAAAAAATTTCATTACTATGATAAAACATTATCTAATTTAAAACTTAATGAATAACGATCTTTTTAAAAATCACTTTCCCCTTATTAGGATTAAGTAATGTTAAAAAATAGTCAATTCTCATTACTTAAACAGCGTCGATTTTTTCCCTATTTTTCTACCCAATTTTTAGGTGCACTAAATGATAATGTCTTTCGTAATGGATTTGTTACGTTAATCACTTTTCAGAATATATCTATTCTTGGAATTGACTTTACTTTACTTGCAAATATTGCTGCTTTTTTGTTTATTCTGCCATTCTTCTTATTTTCAGCGACTGCTGGGCAATTAGCTGATAAATATGAAAAATCTATGCTCATGAAACATATAAAATTGCTGGAAATTTTTTTAATGTCACTTGCTGCCCTAGCACTTATTAGTCAAAAATATTACCTGATGCTAATCGTGTTATTCCTAATGGGTTGTCAATCAACACTTTTTGGTCCCGTAAAATATGCATATATTCCTCAAAAATTGTCAACAAATGAATTAGTTGGGGGCAATGCGCTTATTTCATCAGGAACTTATATTGCAATAATCTTTGGTTTGATAATAGGTGTCGAATCAATCGATCTAAACTCAAATCATCAAATCTTTTTAGCTATTATTCTCATTGGGATTTCCTGTACTGGATACCTTTTTAGTTGGAAAATACCAATTACAGAGGCTTCAGATCCAAGTATTAGAATTAATTTAAACATCTGGAAAGAAACTTGGAATATCATGAGATTCTCTCGTGAAGATCATAGTGTATTTATTTCCATGCTTTGTATTTCATGGTTTTGGTTTGTCGCAACAGCTATAACTATACAAGTGCCAGCTTATGCGGCAGTTATTATCAATGGTAATGAATCTACTGTCACAATTTTATTAATTGCATTCGCAGTCGGTGTTGGATTTGGGTCACTCTTATGTGAAAAATTATTAAATAGTAAAATTGAATTAGGCCTTGTGCCAATCGCATCAATAGGAATGAGTATTTTTTCTGCTGATCTTTATTTTGCACAACCACAGGCAGCAAACAATGCAGTTGAATCCGTAAGTGCTTTTATTAGTTATTTTAATAATTGGCGCATATTATTTGATTTAGTAATGTTAGGAGCATGTGGAGGTCTAAATACTGTGCCTCTTTATGCGTTAGTCCAAAGAAGAACTCATCGAAAATATTTATCACGTGTAATTGCAGCAAATAATATTTTGAATTCTCTATTTATGGTTATTGCAGTTATTTTTTGCATTATCTTACTAAAAATTAATTTTTCAATTCCAGAGCTATTTCTTTGCATAGCAATATTAAATGTAGGGGTAGCAATTTATATCTACTCTTTACTGCCAGAATGTTTAACACATTTATTTAAATTATTTAGAAAATTCTAGTTAGAATATAAGAAATAAATTTTTTTAAATTTTTTTAAAAGAAATTACTACAAGTTAAAAATTATTAGTTATACTAAATTGAACTTAAAAACAGCGCATTAAAAGCCATGAATCTTTGTCATAAACATAACTTAATTAGTGAATCATTGAATAATAAGAAAAAAAAATTTGGAATTCGAGTAATTTTACCAACTACTGATCCATTAAAAAATATTATTGGAGAAAATTGGGAAAAATTACATTGGTATGAAACTGAAGAGGAACGAGACTCTGTTTTCATTAAAATGGATGGACGTCATGGTTACTATCGTGACACAGATACACCCTCTCAAATACTTGAAAAAATATCACAATAAAAGACCCTTGAATTTTTAACAAAATTTATAGAATAGATTCTACGGTCTTGTTTGGCCGGATCCTCTAACAACATATTTATAGCTGGTTAATTGTTCGGCGCCAACCGGACCTCTAGTGTGAACACGACCAGTTGCTATTCCAATTTCGGCACCCATGCCAAACTCACCGCCATCTGCAAATTGTGTTGAAGTATTATGCATAACAATAGCGCTATCAACTGAATGTAAAAAATGCTCAGCTGCTTCTTGATCACTTGCAATAATGCTCTCAGTATGGCCGGAACTATATTTAGCAATATGGGAAATCGCACCATCGATATTATCAACAACCCTAATAGAGATAATTGCATCAAGATATTCTGTATACCAGTCACTTTCATTTGCAAGAACTGCTTCAGGAATAATCAGCTTGGCAGTTTCGTCAGCACGAATTTCACAACCGGCATTTATCAATACTTTACAGATCTCAGGTAAAAGCTTAGGGGCAACATCTGCATCTATGAGTAATGTTTCGGCTGCTCCACATATACCTGTTCGCCTCATTTTTGCATTAAGCACTACATTACAAGCAATAGATAATTCTGCTGATGAATGTAAATATACATGACAAATTCCTTCTAAATGCCCGATTACTGGAACTCTTGCATCATCTTGCACTCTTTTAATAAGGCTTTTTCCTCCACGCGGTACAATCACATCAACCCATTCAGCCATGCTAGACAATAAAAATCCGACAGCAGACCGATCACGTGTTCCAATAAATTGTAATGCATTTTCATCAACACCGGCAGATTTCAAACCTTCTCTCATGCATTTAAAAATTGCTTGATTTGACTCAAAGCTTTCCGATCCGCCGCGAAGGATTACTGCATTACCTGATTTTAAGCATAGTGCTGCGGCATCTGCTGTAACATTTGGTCGACTTTCATAAATTATCCCAATTACTCCAAGTGGAACAGAAACTCGCTCAATGTTAAGTCCATTCGGACGATCCCATCCAGCAAGTAATTTACCAACTGGATCAGGTAATTCACTAATGGCATCAAGCCCAACTGCCATTGCTTCTACTCTATCCTCATCTAGCATTAGACGATCTAATAACGCCGATGTAAGGCCACGATTAGTGGCTGATTCCATATCCATCTTATTAGCTTCTATTATTTTGTCGGCATTTCCACGAATCGCTGCAGCTGCTGCTATAAGAGCTGAATTTCTTTTTTCACCGGTGCACATAGAAAGCTCAGAAAACCCAGCTCTAGCTAAATTTCCGAGTACTATCATTTCTTCTTCTATATTTTTAGTTTTATTATTCATTGCAAAACAACACTAACTCATCTCTATGAACCATAACAGATCGACCTTGGTAGCCGATCGTATTTTCTATTTGATCAGATTTAATACCAAGTAATTTTGTAGCTTCACCACTTGAGTATTCCACCAACCCCCTTCCAATAATCTTGCCAGATAAGGATTCTAAATTGACAACATCTCCACGTTCAAAATTTCCTGAAATATCAAAAACGCCGACAGGTAGCAAACTACTTCCACTAAATAATGCCTTCATAGCACCATCATCAATTGATAAAACACCCTGAACATCTAATAAGCCAGCCATCCATTGCTTCCTTAAAGCCGCCGGGGAATCTGTTGCATGAAAAATAGTGTATCGATTACCATTTCTCAATGCTTGTAAAGGTTTATCTATAATACCACTTGAAATTATTGTTACACACCCCGCGCGGGTTGCGATACCAGCAGCTTGTAACTTTGTTACCATACCACCTGTACCAACTTTTGATTGAGTATTGCCAGCCATTTGTAAGATCTCTTCATCAATAAGAGAGACTTCATTAATATGTTTTGCATTAGAGTTGCTCAATGGATCGCTAGTATAAAGCCCATCTACATCTGACAATAAAATTAAAGCATCCGCCATTACAAGTTGCGCAACGCGAGCTGCTAAACGATCATTATCGCCAAAACGAATTTCTTCAGTAGTAACCGTATCATTTTCATTAATTACTGGAATTGTTGACCAATCAATCAACTTATTGAAAGTACGTCGTGCATTTAAAAAACGACGCTTATCTTCAGTATCGTCGGGCGTAAGAAGAATCTGGGCAACAGTAATATCGTGCCGACCAAGTACTTCTTGATAAGAATTCACCAATTTAACTTGGCCAGTAGCTGCGGCAGCTTGTAATTCTGGAAGTTTTGCTTTTTTCTTATCAAACTCCATTGTTGAACTACCAATAGCAATAGCGCCAGACGATACTATAAGTATTTCATGTCCATTAT
>NYWX01000045.1 GCA_002685275.1 Gammaproteobacteria bacterium | reverse complement strand
TAGAATTAATGGATTCACTACCATAATATATGACATCGCTAGAAATGAAGTTAGCCCTGCAATAATTTCACGACTAATACTTGTATTATTTTCCGTCAATTTAAAAAATTTGTTCAGAAAAAATTGCATGTTGAAGCCCTATTGTATTGATGGTTGAATGAAATCTTGTGTTTTTTTATTATTTTTTATAGAAGTCATAAATTAACAGGATTCTTGGTAAATAAATTGAGTTAGACTAGCATCAAATAATTTTTATTTGTATACAGTTAGATAATACTTAATTTAAAAATTTATATTTATTTATTTATATTTAGTTAGATATATAAATTTAAGTAACATTTGATGAATTTAAATTACTTGAAGGTCTTTTAATTATGCCTAAGTCGAAAGTTTCATATATTTGTAGTGAATGCGGCATTAATTCTACCAAATGGGCTGGTCAATGCTCTAGTTGTGGCTGTTGGAACACCATGAGTGAATCAAGAGCAGTCGATTCTTCAGTACGTTCTGAAGTTGTTACTACTTTAGACAAACTACCCGATGATATAAATTTCAGGTATTCAACTGGATTCAAGGAGTTGGATCATGTGTTAGGCGGCGGCCTAATTCCTGGCGCAGTTATATTACTTGGGGGTGACCCAGGTATTGGTAAGTCGACCCTCTTGCAACAGGTATCAGCAAATTTAATGCTTGATGTGCCAATATGCTATGCGTCAGGAGAGGAATCTCTTCGTCAGATAGGACAACGTTCTCAACGTCTTGGTCTCGATGCACTTAGAATGAATGTACTTATAGATTCGTCTATTTTAAATGTGCTTTCACAGACGAAAAAATGTGAAGCACGTATTTTGATCGTTGATTCAATGCAAACCATGACAAACGATGAGCTGTCTTCTGCGCCAGGCTCCATTACTCAATTACGTGAATGTGTTGCAAAAATTGTTGAATTTGCAAAAAAAAATGATATTTCAGTATTTATTATTGGCCATGTAACCAAAGAGGGTGCAATTGCCGGCCCTCGAGTAGTCGAGCATATGGTTGATACTGTACTTTATTTTGAAAGTGATCCAGCAAGCAGATATTCAATAATAAGATCTGTTAAAAATAGATTTGGTGCTAGCGGTGAAATGGGTGTTTTTGCAATGACAGAAAAGGGCTTTAATGAGGTAAACAATCCTTCTGCTATTTTTTTATCTAGAGGTGTTTCTGATGAATCTGGAAGCATTGTATCCATTGTATGGGAGGGCAGTCGTCCCCTTTTAGTAGAAATTCAGGCGTTGGTTTCTCAAAGTAACAATAATCATATTAAAAGACTTGCGCAGGGTGTAGATCAAAATCGTTTAGCATTACTAATAGCAGTCCTACATCGACATGGATCTGTATCTTTAGTTAATGAGGATGTTTTTATTAATGTTGTTAGTGGTTTGAAAATAAACGAAACTGCGGTTGATTTACCTACAATTATGGCAATTGTTTCCAGCTTTAAGGATTTGAAATTTTCAGAAAACCTTGTTTGTTTCGGTGAAGTTGGGTTGGCAGGTGAAATTCGACCCGTAAAGTATGGAATCGAACGAATAACAGCTGCTATTAAGCAGGGATTTACTAAAATTATCGCTCCGATTGGTAATGTACCGAAAAAAATTCCAAAGGGAATTAAAATAATTGGAGTACGTAGATTAAGTGATGCTCTTCAAGAAGTTCTCTAATAATTTTTTTCATTCATTTATTTCTCTCTCGTAAATCCTCGTTCCTATTTGAACTGATTCTATACAATTATCGTTAGATTCAATTATTTCGATTGGGTATCCATTTATTTTCAAACAAGTTGAAGGCTCCGGGATGGTCTCTAGCATTTCAATTATAAGCCCATTCAAAGTTTTTGGACCATTACTTGGAAGCTCCCAGTTTTGGGATCGATTAAGTTCACGAATATTTGCCATCGCGTCAACTATGAATGAGTTAGGGCTATTTTGTATAACATCATTTTCCTCATTCAAGGGGTCAGTAAATTCACCAACAATTTCTTCTAAGATATCTTCTAAAGTGATAATGCCCTGAATATCACCATATTCGTCAACTACTAAAGCTATTCTTTCATTTTGTCTCTGAAAATGTATAAGTTGAGTGCTAAGTGATGTACCTTCTGGAACAAAGTAAGGCGCATTTAATAAATTATGAAGTGACTTTTTAGAGAAACTTTTATTGGAAGTATTAGCAAAGTTTCTTAAATGTAATATTCCAACAATTTTATCCAAATTACCCTTATATACGGGAAGTCGAGTATGGTGACTGTCAGAGATAGCTTTTTCAATCTCAACATTATTATCATTAATATCAATTCCAATAATCTCTTTATGTGGAACCATAACATCAGCGACTGTAACTTTCTCAAGGTCAAGAATACTAAGAAGCATTTCTCGATAACGCGTTGGAATTCTAGTGCTTGTTTCACGAACCACTGTACGCAGTTCTTCACGTGTTAAAGTTTGTAAATTATTTCCTTTATCGCGAATACCTAGTAGAAATAGAAAACCATTGGAAGCCATATTTGTAAGCCATACAATGGGATAAGTAATCTTTAATAAAGGGTAATAAATCATCGCTGCAGGAAAAGCAAATCGCTCAGGATTTAATGCAGCTACGGTTTTAGGTGCTATATCAGCAAAAATGATAACTGTGAGAGTAAGAATTCCAGTGCCAATAGCAACTGCTGGTTCTCCACCTAAATCAAAAGCTATTAATGTAACAAGAGCGCTTGCTGAAAAATTTACTAGGTTATTACCCAAAAGAATCAGGCCAATTAGACGATCAGGGCGCTTTAGTAACTGCTCAGCTAGCTTCGCACCACGATTTCCTTTGCGTGATTTATGACGCAAATGATATCTATTTAGACTCATTAATGCAGTTTCTGAGCCTGCAAAAAATGCAGATAGAAGCAAAAGCACTACAAGTAAACTTATAAGCCCAAATAGTGACATATCACCACTCAAAAATACGACTCAAAGAATGAAGAAAACTAGCTAAATTATGCTGCAATGTTAACTCCAACTTTGACCAAGTATTTGCTCGAGAAACAATCTCACACCAAAATAAGCAATGAATAACAATACAAACCCACTAAGGTAAAGTTTTATTGCACGACTGCCTCGCCATCCTGCAAAAATTCGGCCTGCAAGTAATGCACCAAAAATAAAAAGCGCTATTAGCGATAATGCAGTTTTATGTACAAGAGGTTGAGCAAACAAGTTATCAACAAAAGTTAATCCAGATACTATTGTTATTGCAAGGCCAGTAAAGCCAACAGCTGTTATTTTGAAAAGTAAATTTTCTGATGTTTCAAGAGGGGCAAAAATACTACTGATCGCAGATAGTTTGCTAGCTCGTAGTCGCTTTTCCTGCAACATCATCATTACAGCAATGATAGCTCCAACATACAAAAGACCGTATGAAATAAGAGAAATTAAAATATGAGATCTCATTTGCCATGAAAGTTTAATCATATCAGGAGCAGATTCCCCAAGGCCTATAACGGCAATGGTAATTGCTCCCAACGCTACAGCAATAGCACCAAGAAAAAGAAGTCCAGCTGAAATACCGCGCAATGTCGGCTGAATAGCTGAAATTAGACCTATAATTGCAAGCTCTAAACCAATCATTGAAATAATGTTGCCAAATGAGAAGTTAAGACCATCACCTGCAAGCATTGGCGAGTACAAGAAGATTATGTGCAAAGAAATTCCAATTACATTAATAACGAATGCTAGATTGAGAAATTTTCTTTGCGACGCTGAGTACTTTGGAAGTCGTGATGTTACAAACATTCCGGCAGATAATAGGTACATAAAGAAGATTAAGACTTGAATAAAACTCATTCTAAATATTATAACCTTATTCGATAATTTTTTATCATCCCATATGGCGTAGCTTAAGAGAACCCTCATATAGATATAAAATGTTACCAGGGTATGTTAAAAATGTAGTTTAAATAGTCTGTGATATTTTTTTAAAGAAAAATTTCTCATAAAAATTATGCAGTTATCATATTTGTAAGTTAAGCTTCAGTAATGTTTGAAAATTTAAGTAAGCGATTATCGGAAGCTGCCAGAAGTTTATCTGGCAAGGGACGGATTACTGAAACCAATATAAAGGATACCTTACGTCAAGTAAGGCTTGCACTTCTTGAAGCAGATGTAGCCTTGCCTGTAGTAAAAAGCTTTATTAATCAAGTACAAGAACGCGCAATAGGCGAAGAGGTTGGCAAAAGTCTTACTCCAGGCCAAGCCTTTGTAAAAATTATCCATTCTGAGTTAGTTAAAATACTTGGTAGTTACGCTGCACCCCTAAATTTTAAAGCGCAGCCACCAGTTGTTTTTATGTTAGTTGGACTTCAGGGTGCTGGTAAAACCACAACTGCCGCTAAACTTGGTAAACGTCTAATTGAGCTTGAGAAAAAGAAAGTAATGTTTGTCAGTGTAGATGTTCAACGCCCTGCAGCTATTCTACAGCTTAAGAAGCTTGCTACGGATGTAGGTGCTCTTTTCTCGGATAGTAGTTCAAGTGAAAAGCCACTGCATATTGTTAGGCGGGCTTTGAAAGATGCCGTGCAGTTACATGCTGATGTTATCATCATCGATACTGCTGGTAGAACACATGTAGATGATGAATTAATGCAAGAAATACAAGCAATTAATTCAGAAGCCAAGCCAAATGAAACCTTATTTATTGTTGATAGTATGGCAGGACAAGATGCTGTTAACGCAGCAGCGACCTTTGATCAAATGCTCCCTTTGACAGGCATTATATTAACGAAAGCAGATGGTGATTCCAGAGGGGGTGTTGCATTATCAGTGAGGCAAGTCACTGGAAAACCTATTCGCTTTTTAGGTACTGGTGAAAAACTCGATGCTTTGGAAATGCTTTATCCTGATAGATTAGCATCTCGAATCTTAGGCATGGGTGACATTTTGTCCTTTGTTGAAGAAATTGAGCAAAAAGTTAGTAAAAGTGATTCAAAAAAACTAGCTCAAAAATTAAAGAAAGGCCGTAATTTTGATTTGACGGATCTTCGAGACCAGTTTTTGCAGATGCAAGATATGGGAGGGCTTGCATCGATGCTTAAGAAACTACCAATCGCCGGCAATATAAGTTCTGCAGCATTAAAAGATGCCGCAAACGAAAAAAAACTTAGCCATCAAATAGCCATCATTAATTCCATGACTCCAGGAGAGAGAAATTCTCCAAAAGTCATTAATGGCTCAAGAAAACGCCGAATTGCCCTCGGATCGGGGCAGAATATTCAGGACGTAAATCGTCTTTTAAAACAATATACTCAAATGGAAAGGATGATGAAAAAAGTGTCCAAGGGTGGCATGAAAAAGATGATGCGTAGTTTACCTGGGGGTATTTTGCCACCAGGATTTAAATAGAAAAGTATTAAATTTAATCCTAAACCTTTAATTTTAGGATGATTTCTAAGTATCTTTCTTGTAACTTACGGAAAAACTTAAATATTTTACTTGAATAAACACTTCACATTTTCCATAAAACACGTACAATGCGCCGTCTAATATATGCAGCAATTAATAATTTTTTTTGTTTTTTTTATTCGGAAATATAATGGTAAGTATTCGACTTTCGCGCTCAGGCGCTAAAAAACGTCCTTTCTATCACTTGATTGTCACTGATTCTCGAAATCGTCGTGATGGTCGTTACATTGAGCGACTTGGTTTTTTTAATCCAGTCGGCAAAGAAAGTGAAGAAACTCTTCGTATAGATATTGAGCGAGTCAATTATTGGATCAGTCAAGGTGCTCAACCTTCTGACCGGGTGGCATCGCTCTTAAAACAGCACCAGAAGGCAGCTGTTAGCGTTTAAATTGTTAGTTTCTAACCCTATCATCTTAGGCCGAGTAGCTGGTTTACATGGAATTAAGGGATGGGTGAAAGTCTTTTCATATACTAAACCTAGAGAGGCAATATTAAAATATAAGGATTTAATCCTTAGCCAAGATGATAAATGGATGCCCATCAGAGTCATTGAAGGGCAAAGCCATGGAAAATCTATTATTTTAAAATTAGATGGCCTTGAGGACCGGAATCAAGCAGTAACTTTGATTGATAAGAAAATTGCAACCGAGAGAAATAAGCTACCAATATTGAAAAATGGCCATTATTATTGGTCAGACTTGATGGGATTAA
This sequence comes from Gammaproteobacteria bacterium, assembly GCA_002685275.1. The sequence continues at coordinate 14,337 of NYWX01000045.1, read as the reverse complement.
AAGTTTCTCAAATTAATGGTGGTAATCAGTTGGGCACTGTCAAAGGTTTTATTGAGACAGGCACTCATGATGTAATGGTATTAGAAGGTGATCAAGAAATATTGATTCCGTTTGTATATGGAAAAATCATAATTGATGTTGATCTAACTAAACATCATATTTATGTAGATTGGGAATGGGACTAATAAAATGGAAATCAGCGTTGTTAGCGTATTTCCTGATATGGTTGAAACAGTTAAAAAATTTGGCGTTATTGGCAAAGCCCATCGACGCAAAATCTTTACCTTAAAAACTAAAAATCCACGTGATTATGTAGAGGGTGTTCATAAAATCATAGATGATAAGCCTTATGGTGGTGGGCCCGGTATGGTAATGAAATATGAACCTATCGATGCGGCGCTTGAGGCAGCCAAAGATAGTTTACCTCCAGGTTATTCGGTAATTTATTTATCGCCAAAAGGAAAGCCTTTTAATCAAGAAATGGCTAAGAGGTTTGCAAAAATGCCTAGTTTAATTTTATTAGCTGGGCGTTATGAAGGAATTGATGAAAGGCTTTTTGATTCTCAAATTGATGAAGAAGTTTCCATAGGTGATTTTGTAATTTCAGGGGGTGAAATAGCAGCAATGGTAGTGATTGATGCAATAGTTAGATTGCTTCCTGGAACGCTGGGAGGAAATGAATCAGCTGCAGAAGATTCGTTTATGAAGGGTTTGCTTGATCATCCTCATTATACGAGGCCAGAAAATATAGAAGGACGCAAGGTTCCTGATGTATTATTATCAGGAAACCACGCTGAAATTTCTAGATGGAGAAGAAAGCAAGCTTTGGGATTTAGTTTCTTAAAGCGCCCAGACTTACTAGAAAAGATTGATTTAGACGTAGAGCAACAAGTGTTGCTTGAAGAATTTTTAAAAGAGCAAAAATAATGAGTAAAATAATAGAAGCAATTGAACAAGAGCAAATGACCAAAAAGGTTCCATCATTTGGCCCAGGCGATACAATTGTTGTGCAAGTTAGGGTTAAAGAAGGCACTCGTGAGCGACTCCAAGCCTTTGAAGGCATTGTTATTGCAAAGCGCAATCGTGGTTTAAATTCTGCATTTACTGTTCGAAAGATTTCTCATGGCGAGGGCGTTGAACGCGTATTTCAAACCTATAGTCCAGATGTAGACTCAATTCAAGTTAAGCGCCGCGGAGATGTTCGTCGCGCAAAGCTTTATTATTTACGCGGTCTCACAGGTAAAGCTGCAAGAATTAAGGAAAAAATCTAAAAGACAAAAGATTTTGATTTTCTCACTATCTGCCTTTAGGTTTTTTTCGCTATAATGCGTATTTATTTATAAGCTTGTGGCTGTTTAAACAGTCAGTTTTGAGTTTTCGTATTATGAAAAAGAATCTTCTTGTAATTGCGTTGTCATTGCTGTCTATTGGCTGCACTTTTTTAGTATCAAATGCTACTTCAAATTTTTCAAATAACTTAGCGGCTTCGATTCTAAATCAGGATGACCCTGAAATTGTTCGAGATGGTCTTCCAACTCTTATACTTACAATGGATAGTCTGATATCTGGCGCTCCAGATAATCCTGACTTATTGGCAGCTGGTGCAAGCTTATATGTTTTGTATGATTCAATCTTTGTGGATGATAATGAGCGTTCATTAAGATTAACAGATCGTGCACGTGGGTATGGCCTCAGAGCCATGTGTTTGGTTCACAAACCGTCTTGTGTATGGCCAAATATAAATTATGATGAATTTTTAATGTCCTTAAATGGCATTGATCCCACTGATGCAAATATTCTTCTTTCTTATGGCTTGTCATCACTGGCGTACCTTAGAGTAAGAAGCACTAGTTGGGACACGATAGCTGAATTCCCTCAAATTCAGAAATTATTTGATCATTATTTAGAAGTAAGTGGAGATGATGCAAATGCAAGCGCATATACCTACATCGGTATTATGCATTCTTTAAGGCCACCTATGTTAGGTGGTAAGCCAGAATTAGCTCGTATGTATTTTGAAAAGGCAATAGCAGAATCGAATGGCTATGACCTTAGTGCTAAATTGGAATATGCGAGATATTATGCAAGATTAATGTATGAACGAGAGCTGCACGATCAATTATTAAATGAAATCTTAAATGCAGATCCAAATCATAATGGATTTATATTGACAAACAGAGTGGCTCAAAAAGAAGCCATTAAATTACTTGCTGAAGCAGATGATTACTTTTAGTTTTTTAATGAAACTTATTATTCAAGTAATAGAGATTTAAAATTTATGAAAAAAATTGCCTTATTGTTCTTAATATTTATATTAAATATATCATCTGCATCGGGTATTACATTAAAAATAGCCACTGCTACTCCAGAAGGAACTCAGTGGATGAATGATATGCGCGCAAGCGCTAAAGAGATCTATGACAAAACTCAAGGGCGCGTCAATATCAAATATTATGGCGGTGGAATTAAAGGCAGTGATTCTAAAGTTCTAAGTCAAATACGTATTAAACAGTTACAGGGTGGTGCATTTACACCAACCTCTCTCGCTGCCCAATATCCGAATTTAAATATATATGGCATGCCTTTGGTGTTTAATTCTGAGCAAGAAGCGACTTATGTCCGTTCCAAAATGGATTTAATCCTTCAGAAAGGGCTTGAGGACTCTGGGTTCGTAAATTTTGGCTTTGCAACGTCGGGCTTTGCAAACATAATGTCTAGTGAACCAGTAAAAACTTTGGAAGACCTTAAGGGTAAGCGAGTATGGGTGCCAGAGGGCGATATTATGAGTTACAAGTCAATGGAGGCGCTCTCACTAAATCCTGTAACTCTTCCTATTACTGACGTCTTGACAGGCTTGCAAACTGGCCTTATTGATATTGTGACTATCCCAACTATTGTTGGCTTAGTGCTGCAATGGCATACAAAGGTAAAATATATAACACCAGTCCCTCTAATTTATACTTTTGGATATATGGCTATAGATAAAAAAGTCTTTGATAAAATCGATATTAAAGATCAGGTAATTATCCGAGAAGTTATGAATAGGACTTATGATAAATTTGATGAACTAAATCTGATTGATAATGAAAATGCTTATGCAGCACTTATAAGAAGTGGTATTCAAGAAATAAGATTTGATGAGATCGAGCTCAATAAAGTTAGGGAGTTGCTACTTAAATCAAATCTTAAATTAGGATCAGCTGGCGGCTTTTCATTGGAGCTTTACAAAGAAATGCTTAGCCATATTGCTGAATTTCGTGACAATAAGATTATTAATAGCGAGTAATAGATGAAAATCCAGCCTATATTAGATCGTCTGGATAAAATTGGATCAAGATTTGAAACTATAGTATTGGTTTTTATATTAATATCCTTGATCCTAATTGCAGTAAGTCAAATTATAATGCGTGAAGTTTTTGAGGCGGGATTTGGCTGGATAGACGAACTTGTGCGTTTAATGGTTTTATGGATAGCTTTAGTTGGCTCAATTTCGGCTTGCAGAGAGAATCGGCATATAAGAATTGATGCAATCTCTCATTATTTATCCAATAGGGCTGCAAATGTGATTCAATTATTTATTGATATATTTGCGGCAATAACTTGCGGTTTAATTGCTTTTCAAGCTTATCGGTATCTAAAAATAGAAATTGAATACGGCGATACTGTTTTAGTAAATACACCAGCTTGGATTGCTCATTCTATTGTACCTATTGCCTTCTTTTTAATATCTTACAGATTCTCAATTGATGCATTTAAAAAATTGATTGCTATATTTTCTGGGACTTTATCAAAATGATTTTTGTAAGTTTCATTTTAGTGATTACCGCAATCCTTGGTGCTCCTTTATTTGTAGTAATTGCCTCAAGTGCAATGCTTGGTTTTTATAAACTAGATTCTGATTTAATGATAATGGCTATAGAAATACAGAGCATAGCAAGCATGCCATTTCTTTCGGCAATTCCACTTTTTACTTTTGCTGGATATATATTAAGTGAAAGCAATGCTCCAAAAAGATTAGTGCAACTAACCAACTCAATTTTTGGATGGATACCTGGCGGCTTATCATTGGTATGTCTTGCTGCTTGTGCTTTTTTTACAGCTTTTACAGGGGCTTCTGGTGTAACCATAATTGCTCTTGGCGCTATTTTATATCCTGCCTTGAAAGAGGACGGATATGGTGAAAAGTTTAACTTAGGACTCGTAACTTCTGCTGGTAGCTTAGGGTTATTATTTGCACCGTCATTGCCACTTATTCTATATGGAGTAATAGCTAAGGTCTCTATTGATCAATTATTTATTGCCGGTATTCTTCCAGGGTTGCTTATGTTGCTAATGCTCTCCACTTATAGTTTATGGGTTAATCGACATATCAGAAAGCCTATTAGCTCATTTTCTCTTAAAGAGGTAAGGGTGTCTCTTAGAGAGTCGCTATGGGAGCTGCCGCTCCCTATAATTGTGTTAGGTGGAATATATTCTGGTTTTTTTGCTGTTTCTGAGGCAGCAGCCATTACGGCGCTTTATGTAATAATCGTTGAGGTTTTTATACTTCGTGAAATACCAATAAGTAAACTACCGCAGATAATCCATTCATCAATGGTGCTTGTCGGAGGTATTTTAATAATTCTTGCCGTATCAATTGCTTCTACTAGTTACATGATTGATTCTGATATTCCACAAGATTTATTTAAGATAGTCAAAAATCTAATTGATAGCCCAACAACCTTTTTAGTTTTATTATTAATCTTTTTATTAATACTCGGTGCTATTCTCGATATTTTTTCTGCAATTGTACTGGTGGTTCCATTAATACTTCCCATAGCAGCTGGTTATAACATTAATGAAGTGCATCTAGGAATTGTATTCCTTGCCGCTATGCAATTAGGTTATCTTACACCTCCCGTAGGATTAAATTTATTTATTGCGAGCTTTAGATTCGAAAAACCAATTATGTTTGTTTATTCTGCGACATTCCCATTTTTATTAATCTTAATGTTGTCAGTTATTTTAATTACATTCTTTCCGCAGTTATCTTTATATTTTATTTAATCAGGAATTTTTCAAATGAATTTTAGAAAATTTAAATATATTTCAATAGTTGTCATCTTTTTAATATCACTAAAAGCATTTGCTATAGAGAATATTATCATGCCACCCGGGTTTATTATTGAAAAATACGCTGATGTCCCTAATGCTCGTTCGCTAACTTTAAGTGATAGCGGCACTATTTTTGCTTCAAATAGAAGTGGCGATAGTATTTTTGCAGTTGTTTCTGAGAATAACATTACACGTACGATAACTTTAGATGATGGTTTGAGCACACCAAACGGCATTGCGTTCCATGAAGGTAATCTATATGTAGCAGAAATAGACAGGATATATCGTTATGATAATATTGAATCAAATCTTTACGATGTACCTGAGCCTGTAGTGCTCGATATTGAGTTGCCCTCTGAGAGTTGGCATGGATGGCGATATATAAGCTTTGGTCCTGACAATAAACTTTACATAAGTATTGGAGCACCATGTAATATTTGCGAAGAGGAAGGCTATGCAAATATAATTCGCATGAACCCTGATGGCACTGATCGTGAGATTTATGCATCAGGTATCCGTAATTCAGTCGGCTTTACATGGCACCCTATAACAAAAGAGCTATGGTTTACTGACAATGGCCGCGACATGCTAGGAGATAACTTACCTTCATGCGAATTAAATAAAGCTGAAGTTAAAGGCTTAAACTTTGGTTTCCCATATTGCCATGCTGGAGAAATACTTGATCCTGTCTTTGGTCAGGGAAAAAGATGCGCTGATTATCGTGCTCCTGTCCAGAAGCTTGGCCCCCATGTTGCTCCACTAGGGCTTGCTTTCTATTATGGCGATATGTTTCCTACAGAATATCAGGGTCAAGTATTTATTGCTGAGCATGGGTCATGGAACAGATCTAAAAAGATAGGCTATCGTATTTCATTAGTTAAATTTGAAGAAGAAGCTGCTATTTCTTATGAGCCTTTTGCAACTGGATGGCTTCAGAGCGATGATGGCCTTGATACTGTATCAGGAAGACCTGTGGATTTGGTGGTTTTAGATGATGGATCAATGCTAGTAAGTGATGATTACTCAGGAAAAATCTTTAGAATTAGTTATTTATCTTCTTCAAGCTAGGAATTTAGGATGATAGTAAAAAAATTCATATTAAATATATTATCTAGTATTTGGTATGGCGTTGACAGCATAAGAAAAATATTACATTTATTTTTTTTATTAGCACTATCATTGATTTTTTTAGGATCAATCTCAATTACACCGCCTTTGCTACCAAAAAAAGCAGCCTTATTTATTCAACCAATAGGGCCATTAGTTGAACAGTTAGATGGGGATCCATACGACCGAGCGCTTGCAAACCTCTTTGAAAACACTCAACCGCAAACGTTAGTTCAAGATATTGTTGATGCCCTAACTTTTGCAAAAAATGATAATCGTATTTTAGCTGTTCATTTGGAGCTGAGCGGACTTTCGGGTGGCGGATTAGATAAATTACGTCGTGTCAGCAAGGCTTTAGAAGAATTTAAGCAGTCTGGTAAACCCATAATTGCTAGTGGTGATTTATTTAGTCAAGCAGCTTATTATTTGGCAGCACATGCGAATGAAATATATATGCATCCTCAAGGTATGGTATTTCTTAAAGGCTTTGGCGGCTATAAAAATTATTTTAAAGAGGCAATAGATAACCTTTTGATCGACTGGAACGTGTTTCGAGTTGGAACCCATAAGTCATTTATTGAGTCATACACACGAATGGATATGTCTCCGGAAGATCGACAATCTCGCATTCGATTGATAAATCAGTTTTGGGAGATGTATCAGAAAGATATAGAAATTGCTCGAGATATGGACGCTGGTTTTATTAATAGCTTTACTCAAGATTTATTAGTATATGTCAGTGAAGCAAATGGTGATATGGCTCTTGCAGCATTAGAAGCAGAGTTAGTTGATAAATTATTAAGTAGACCTGAATTGATTTTATTATTAAAAGAGTATGTAGGTGAAGATGTTAGTGATGAAGCTATGTATTCTGCAATAAACTCAACAGATTATCTGCAAAGTATGCGCATGACTGAGAGCGACAACTCCAGAAATAAGAATGTAGCTATAGTAATGGCAGTCGGAAATATTTTAGATGGCATTCAAGCGCCTGGCACTATTGGGGGTGACTCAACCGCAGCTTTACTTCGTAAAGCATTAACTGATGACACAATCAATGCTGTTGTACTTCGTGTCGATAGCCCAGGAGGTAGTATGTTTGCATCTGATGTTATTTCTCATGAGCTTTCAGCATTAAAAGCCGCTGGAAAACCTGTTGTTGCCTCAATGAGCAGTGTTGCTGCTTCCGGGGGTTATTTTATTTCAATGGGTGCAGATAAAATTATTGCTAGTCCAGCTACTATTACTGGCTCAATTGGTGTATTTGGTATGTTTCCAACTTACCAGCGTACACTGGGTGCCTTAGGTATCAAAACTGATGGAGTGGGAACATCACCTTGGGTGGGACAGTTACAACCTGATCGTGAGATGTCCACAAACACAAAAAACCTTTTTCAACTGATTATAGAAGATACATATGATGATTTTATTTCTGGTGTAGCTGATACTCGTGGAATGAAAAAAACTGATGTGGATGCTGTGGCTCAAGGTCAAGTTTGGAGCGGTCAAGATGCACTTGAGTATGGATTAATTGATGAATTAGGTAATTACGATGATGCCATAAAGATTGCAGCTGATCTTGCCGGTTTAGAAGATGGCAATTTTGGAAAAAAGATACTTGAATCCAGTTTATCTACAACAGAGCAAATAATCATCGATTTTCTCTCAACTTTTGAAAGTATAGGTATTGATATTTCAGTATTTTCTAGTGGATCTCTATTTAATAAAATATTCTCTAAAGATTTGCAGGATACAATAAATGATTTATCCCAACTAAATGATCCAAAAGGAATTTACTCACATTGTTTTTGTGAAGTCGAGTAATTAAAAAAGACTTTTAATTGTGATTAATTTTGAATTTGCACTCAAGAAACATATTTAAATAAAAAACAGACTACATTAATCCAGTTTGTAATTTAGCTTCTTCTGACATCAAATTCACATTCCAAGGCGGATCAAAGACAAGTTCGATTTTGACATCAGATACTGTAGGGATGATAGCTATCTTCTCTCTGGCATCAGCTACAAGAACGTCTCCCATACCACAACCTGGGGCTGTAAGCGTCATATCTATTTCAACAGATCGTTTGCCATTAGCAAGAACATTAATATCACACCGATATATAAGACCAAGATTTACGATATCGACAGGTATCTCAGGATCATAACAAGTCTTAAGTTGTTTCCATATTACTTCTTCAATATCATCATTAGTGGCATCTTTCGGGATTTCTGGTGGCGGAATAGGATCTTTTCCTAGAGCATCTGCATCAATGCCGGATATTCGAAAAAGGTTTCCTTCAACATATACTGTAAAACTTCCTCCAAGGGCCTGGGTAATAAACCCATTTGTATCTTTTTGGAGAGAGACTTTTTCACCTGCTGGAATAATCACTGCAGTAACATCTCTCGTTAATAAAAATGGCTCGTTAGTATGACCAAACATAAGATTTACTCTGTTGTAACGATAGGTGAATTTTTATTGATTGCAGAATTTAATGCATGCCATGCAAGAGTCGCACATTTGATACGCATTGGATATTGGTTTACCCCCTCTAATGCTTTTAATTTAGATAAATCAATATTCTTAGAGGATTTAGAATTAATTTTTTTATTTAGCAGCAAGTTATTTATTGAAATAAAATAATTATTAGCTTCTATTAGTGAGAGATTTTTTATCGTTTCAGTTAGCAAAGATGCTGATGCCATAGAGATTGCACATCCTGATCCTTCAAATCCAATATCTTTTATGATCTTCTTTTTATCTACTTGAATATATAATTGTAATTTATCACCGCAAAGGGGATTTATACCTTCTGCTGTATGGGTTGCATCTTTAAGATGCCGATAGTTTCGTGGTTTATGGGCATGTTCAATGATCAATTCTCGATAAAGGTTTTGAATATCAGAAATACTTTGAGTTTTCATTATTTAAATATCTGACGCGCTTTTTCAAGTGCATCAGTCAGTCGATTGATATCATCAGTATTATTGTATAAACCAAGTGACGCTCTGGTTGTGCCTGGGATTTCCAAAAATTTCATAACTGGCATTGCACAATGATGTCCAGTACGAACAGCTACACCTTGATGATCAAGTATGCTCCCAAGATCATGTGGGTGTATATCATCAAGTTGAAACGACTGAACGCTTGCTTGATTTTTTGCTTTGCCTATCAATTTAATACCTTCAACTTCTTTTAGTTTGTTTACCATATAATTATGTAAAAATTTCTCATACTCATAAATATTAGTCATGCCAATATTTTGTAGGTAATCAATTGCCGCACCAAGCCCTACCGCTCCAGATATATTAGGTGTACCTGCTTCAAATTTATAAGGCAATTCATTAAAAGTTGTTTTATCAAAGCTAACTTCTAAAATCATGTCACCTCCACTTTTGAAAGGTGGCATAGTATCAAGGATCTTTTCTTTTCCCCATAAAACACCGATTCCCGTAGGGCCCAACATTTTATGTCCTGAAAAAACATAGAAGTCGCAATTAAGCGATTGAACATCAACTTTCATGTGAGGCACACCTTGGGCTCCGTCAATTAGAACTGGAATTTCCATATCCTTAGCAGCAGAAATAATTTTTTGCAACGGATTTACAGTACCTAAAGCGTTTGAAATATGGCCGACTGCCAACATTTTTACTTTCTTTGTCATCATGCTAATCATTGCATCAGTATCAATCTCACCATTTTTGTTTATAGGGGCAACAATTAGTTCAGCACCAGTCTGCTCACAGATAAGCTGCCAAGGTACGATATTCGAGTGATGTTCAAGCCAGGAGATTAAAATTTGATCACCTTTATTCAACGTCGGCCTGCAAAAACTTTGAGCAACTAAATTAATTGATTCAGTGGCGCCACTTGTAAAGATTATTTCACTTCGACTCGACGCATTAATGAAGCCACATACTTTATCCCTAGAACCTTCATATGATTCAGTCGCTCGATGACTTAAGGTGTGAACTCCTCTATGTACATTTGCATGATTTTCACTGTGATACTGAGATATTGCATTTATTACAGCTGAAGGCTGTTGCGATGATGCTGCACTATCAAGAAATGTTAATGGATAACCATTGACCTCTTGATCCAAGGTTGGAAAGTCTTTACGAAAATACTCTATATTAACAGCGCTTTTTGTTTGTATATGATTCATACCAATTTATCCGAGATGAGCTTTGAGAGTCGAGAAGAAACAAGCAAAGAGACTTCCTCTTTTACTGTTGACACAGGTATTTTATTTACCAAGTCAGCTGCAAAGGCTTGAGTGATAATTTCAGTTGCTTGTTGAATGCTTAATCCTCGAGTTCGTAAGTAAAATATTGCTGACTCATCAAGCTGTCCTACCGTTGCTCCATGACTACATTTAACTTCATCTGCATATATTTCAAGTTCAGGTTTAGTATTTATTTCAGCTTTCTCAGACAATAATAAATTTTGATTTTTTTGATTAGCATCAGTGCCATCTGCGCCTTTGTGAACAATTGCTCTACCATTCCATACACAACAGCTATCAGAATTTAAAATACCTCGATATTCTTGCGAAGAACTAGCAGGGCCAACAAAATGTTCAACTTTTGTATGATTATCTATATGTTGATTTTCACCTGCCAAATAAAGTCCATTAAAATCGGCATTTGAGCCTGGCTCGATAAGATTGATATTCACATCATTGCGGATTAAACCTCCACCTAAATCAAAACATGCCATTTTTAATTTTGAATCTTTTTTTAAAGTTATTGCCGCAAGACTTGTTTGTGTATGATTAGTTTGGCGATTCTGTATTTTGGTATAACGAGTAATAGCATTTTTATTTACGTTTAATGTAACAACTGAGTTTGAATAATGATCTTCTCGACCAGCTGAGTGATGATATTCAATAATTTCACTATCGCAATTACAAGCAACTTCGATCTCAATATTTACTTGAGAAATTGATACACTTTTATCTGTATTATCAATAATAAGAAAACCAATTGGTTTTTTGGTTGAAGTATTAATAAAAACCTTTAAGCCATCTTGCATTAAAGCTGCATTAAAATAAGACAGAGGGCGATCAAAAATACATGGCGCTGTAGTTTCACTGAATCGACTAACTTCAATATTTTTTTCTTTATTGAAATACTGCAGATCAATTTTACCATTTGAAATTATTAACCAGTTTGCATCTACAGATGCAACAATTGATTCAATCGTAAACTCTAATGATTCATTTTTTGTCTTAAATGCACCCTCAGCTAACCAACGATTACTAATATCTAATGGTTGTTTAAGATCTGTGTATTTCCAATCTTCATGTTTGGTTGTAGGCAAACCCGATTTGCTTAAATTAATCAGTGCTGCATTACGCGTTGGCGATAAAGAATCGGTAGGAAGATCTTGAACAACTTTTCTAAGATTTTCCATCGAAAGCGAGGAGCGGCTCATTTACTATTTTCCTCACTAACCCAATCGTATCCTCTCTTTTCAAGTTCAATTGCTAGTGATTTATCACCAGATTTAACAATCTTGCCTTCAGATAAAACATGAACAAAATCAGGCTGAATGTAATTAAGTAACCTTTGGTAATGAGTGATTAATATAACTGCTCTATCTAAAGTTCGTAAGGCATTAACACCCTCAGCAACATCTTTTAAAGCATCAATATCTAAACCAGAGTCTGTTTCATCAAGAATTGCCAAACTAGGTTCTAGCATCGCCATTTGAAGTATTTCATTTCTTTTCTTTTCACCGCCTGAGAATCCTTCATTCACACCACGATTTAGAAATTTTGTATCCATTCCAAGTAAGGCCATCTTTTCTCGAGCAATCTTTAAGAACTCAAATGCATCAACTTCCTCTAGTCCTTGATGCTTTCTCTTAGCGTTGACTGCAGCTTTTAAAAGATATGTATTATTTACACCAGGAATTTCTACAGGATATTGAAATCCAAGAAATATTCCTTCTCGAGCGCGTTCCTCAGGTTCAAGTTCTAAAAGGTTTTGTCCCAAATAATATATTGATCCGCTCAATACTTCATAATCACTATTACCAGCTATTACTTGACCAAGTGTGCTTTTACCTGAACCATTTGGACCCATGATTGCATGAATTTCTCCTGCGTTCACAGAGAGAGATAATCCACGAAGAATATCTGTATTTTCAATAGAACATTCTAAATTTTTTATTTCAAGCATTTTTATTCCTAACCTACTGAACCTTCAAGGCTGACACTTAACAAAGCTTGGGCCTCGACTGCAAATTCCATTGGCAATTCTTTAAAAACTTCTTTGCAAAAGCCATTGATTATCATATTGACAGCATCTTCTTCTGAAATACCCCGCTGTAAGCAATAAAACAATTGATTAGCAGAAATTTTTGAAGTGGTTGCCTCATGCTCAATCTTGGCGGTAGGATTTTTAATCTCCACGTAAGGAAATGTATGAGCACCGCACTCCTTACCAATAAGAAGAGAATCACATTCAGTGTGATTCCAAGCACCATGTGCTTGCGGAAGAACTTTAACCAATCCACGATAAGTATTTTGTGCCTTACCTGCAGAAATCCCTTTTGAAACAATTGTGCTTCTAGTGTTTCTACCAATATGAATCATTTTCGTACCCGTATCTGCTTGCTGCATATTATTTGCAACTGCTACAGAGTAAAACTCTCCTATCGAATTTTCTCCTCGCAAAAGACAACTCGGGTATTTCCAGGTTATTGCAGAACCTGTCTCCACTTGCGTCCATGAAATTTTTGAATTCTTGCCGCGGCAATCACCGCGTTTGGTTACAAAGTTATATATACCACCAACTCCATTTTCATCGCCTGGATACCAATTTTGAACTGTCGAATACTTTATTTCTGCATCATCAAGAGCAACAAGTTCTACAACAGCTGCATGAAGTTGATTTTCATCACGCATTGGAGCTGTACAACCTTCTAGATAGCTCACATGACTGCCTGCATCAGCAATTATCAAAGTGCGCTCAAATTGCCCTGTGTTGATAGCATTGATGCGAAAGTATGTCGATAGTTCCATGGGGCATCGAACACCTTTAGGAATGTAAACGAATGAGCCATCACTGAAAACAGCAGAATTAAGTGCAGCATAAAAATTATCGCGCCTTGGTACTACTGTGCCAAGATACTTCTTTATAAGATCCGGGTATTTTCTTACTGCCTCAGAAAATGAACAAAAAATAACTCCGGCATCAGCTAATTTTTCTTTAAAAGTAGTTGCCACAGAAACACTGTCAAAAACAGCGTCAATTGCAACTCCCGCTAAACGGGCCCTCTCGTGAAGAGGAATTCCAAGTTTTTCGTAAGTCTCCAATAATTTTGGGTCAACCTCATCTAAACTTTTGGGGCGATCATCATTAGATTTTGGAGCAGAAAAATATGAAATTTCATCAAATCTTATAGGTTTGTAGTTTATGTGAGCCCATTGAGGTTCTTTCATCTTTTTCCACTGATGAAACGCTTGCAGACGCCATTCAAGCATGAAATCAGGCTCTTTTTTTCGTGACGATATGGCTCGTATCACATCTTCATCTAACCCCGGGGCTAATGTTTCTGCCTCAATATCAGTAACAAAGCCATGCTCGTACTTTTTATTTACAAAATTTTCAATTTCTTCATTTTCAGATGTCATTTCAAATTATTTTCCACAGTTATTTCAGATCCTTTAAAGTAGAAGTGGGGATTAGAGCTTTTAGTTTCAATGAGATCTTTAAGTGAAACCCCATCAAGCACCTCTTTAATTAGAATATTGATACGCTGCCATGATCCACTAACACTGCATTCACTCTCATATTCACATTTATATCTATCTCCACTGCACTCAGTAATTGTTATTGGACCTTCAAGTGCATAAATAATATGGGCTGCACTTATAGCAGAAGGGTCTTTAGACAATCGGTAACCACCATTAATTCCCCGCGAAGAATTAATAAGACCAGATCTTGCTAAAAGTTTTAAGAGTTTACTAACTGTAGGTATAGTTATTCCAGTTGCTTCGGCTACTTCAGTTGCACTGCTGACAGTGAGTTGATTTGTAGCTAAATAAGCAAGCAAAACAGTTCCATAATCAGTTAATTTGCTGATTCTAAGCACTAGAGATTCACAATAAATTTAATAGTGTA
>NYWX01000044.1 GCA_002685275.1 Gammaproteobacteria bacterium | reverse complement strand
TGCCTCTGGACGCTTTAATAAATTAGCTCGCTGTTTTTCTTTGAGTTTATCCCAGAATGTAATTTCCAAAGACATAACTATGACAACATCTTTTCAACTGGAAGCACAAGCAGAGAACTTGCACCAGCAGCCTTTAAGTTTTCGAGTGTTTCCCAAAAAACATTTTCACGACAGACTGCATGGATGGCAATTTTGTCATCGCTTCCTTCAAGAGGCATAACTGTAGGAGCCTCAGATCCTGGAAGTAGATCTTGTATTTTGGGTAGAGCAGAACGTGGCGCATGAAGCATTATATATTTACTGTCATTCACTTTTAAAACACCATCAAGGCGCTGAATTATCTTATTTATAAGTTCTTGCTTTTGATCTTCAAGTGGAGCTAATGTTTGTATTATTACTGCTTCACTTTCTAGAAGTGTATCAACTTCTTTAAGATCATTAGCACGTAATGTATTTCCAGACGATATTAGATCACAGATAAAGTCAGCGCGCCCAAGCTTCGGTGCAATCTCAACTGCACCTGAAAGGAATATAACTTCTGAGTCAATTGAATTTTCATTCAAAAAATTAGTTAATAAACCTTCATAACTGGTCGCAATTCTTTTATTAATAAGAGAATTAGGTCCTTCATACTTTGTGCCATTTGGAGCAGCAATTGATAACCTGCAGTGACCAAAATCTAATTTGAATATATTTTTAAATTTACCTTGAGATCCTGCTTGTTTAAGTTTAAGTCGCTTCTCTTCAACAACATTTAAACCAACAATGCCAAGGTCACAAACATCATCGCTTACCAGCCCTGGTATATCATCATCACGCACAAGCAGTAGGTCTATGGGCATGTTTTCTCCGTAACATATTAATTGATCTTTGCTTTTAGTGATTTTCAAACCGCAACGCTCTAGAAGATCAAAGGAGTGGTCTGTAAGCCGCCCAGATTTTTGTATTGCAATTTTTATGCGTTTTTTTGTGTTGTTCATTTAAATCCTTTAGTGAGAAATTCTATCTATAGCTGCTTGGTATCCACCAGCCCCAGTTGTGAGGCTTCGGGCAACACGACCTATTGTTGTAACACTTACTCCGGTTAGTTCATGTATTGTTCTATATGGAAGTTTTTTTTGCAGGTATTTGACAACTTGCCATCTATCGGTAAGCGCTTGAAGTTCAGCAGGGGTGCACAAATCTTTAAAAAATATCTTTACCTCATTAGTTTCCGTTAATGCGGCTAGAGCTTTAAAAAGAGCTTCTTCTGCATATTCTTGTTGCCGTATTGATTCTTTGCGGTTAGGTTTCATATGTAATAATGTAATAATGTAATAATGTGATATTACAATACTACAAATTATTTTTAAGTGCAATAAGCATTTTTAAACTATTTATTAGTTTGACATTAAGAAGGGAGAATTAAAAAAATTAATTAATATTTTTTGCTATTTCTGTCGTCATTTCTAACGTTGAAATTCCAGATTGGTTTTTTAATGATATATCTACTGTTCTTGCACCAGAAGTAATTGCTGTCGAAATAGCATTTTCCACCGCTTTTGCTTCTTTTTCTAAACCTAAGCTGTGCCTTAATAAAAGCGCTACACTTGCAATGGATGCACAAGGGTTTGCAATTTCTTGTCCAGCAATATCTGGCGCCGACCCATGTATTGGTTCATAAATACCAATTTTAGATTCACCCAATGAAGCGGATGGAAGCATTCCAAGAGAGCCAGTTAGCATTGAAGCTTCATCTGTTAATATATCTCCAAACATATTTTCAGTAACCATTACATCAAATTCTGATGGTCTGCTTAAAAGATGCATAGCAGCTGCGTCTACCAATAGAGTTTCAACTTCAATTTCAGGGTATTCGTTTTTTAATATTTTATTTGTAGTATCGCGCCATAAGCGTGAAGTTTCTAAAACATTAGCTTTGTCTACCGAGCATAATTTACCTTTTCGATTTGATGCAAGATTAGCAGCAACTTTAATAATTCGCTCTATTTCTTCTGTGGTATAAACGCAAAGATCGCTAGCAGAAAATTTATTACGACTTTTTTTACCGAAATAAATACCCCCCGTTAGCTCTCTTACGATAATAATATCTACGCCTTCAAGAATTTCAGATCTTAACGGTGAAGCACCAACTAATTCTGGATAAATCTTCACTGGCCGAATATTTGCGTAAAGATTTAAGGCAGAACGAATACCAAGCAAACCTTGCTCAGGTCGTACCTTAGAGTTTGGGTTAGACCATTTCGGGCCACCAACAGCACCTAAAAAAATTGCATCCGCATTTTTACAGCTTAATATTGTTTCATCTGGTAATGGACTGCCTTGCTGATCAATCGCGATCCCTCCAATAGCTTTTGAGTCGTATATAAAATCATGACCAAAAATTAATGCCACAGAATCAAGAATATATTTTGCACTGTCAGTAACCTCCGGCCCAATGCCATCTCCTGGTAATAATGTAATTTTAGCTTTCAATTTCGATTTTCCTCAAATACTTCAATAGCTTGTAACTGTTGCTGTAAAAAACCTAATTGATCTATTCCTTCAAGCAGACAATGACGCGCGAATTGTTCCATATTAAAGCTAATTTTTCGTCCATCTGGAAGCTCAACATTGCAATCTATAATACTAATCTTTAACTCTATTCCAGGGTTTTGAAGAAGCCATTTATGAGATTCTGCGTCAATCACTATTGATATCAAACCAGTTTTAAGAGAATTGCTACGAAATATGTCAGCAATTTCTGTTGAAATTACTGCTTTAAAGCCGAAATCAACTAAAGCCCAAGGCGCGTGCTCACGAGAAGAGCCACAACCAAAATTATTACCACCAATTAAGATTGAGCATCCTTTTGAGCTAGGATGATTTAAGATAAAATCTTGTTTTTCATTTCCATCTTTATCAAATCTTAAATCGTGAAAAACATACTTACCAAGACCATCTTTGGTTGTAGTTGTAAGATATCTTGCAGCAATTATTTGATCGGTATCTATATCTTTATTAGGTAAAGCCACCGTTTTTCCACAAACAATTTTTATTGGCTTCATAAAAATTTCCTTGGGTCACAAACAAATCCTTTAACTGCAGAGGCTGCAGCTGTTGCAGGGCTTGCCAATATAGTTCTGGCCCCAACACCTTGGCGGCCCTCAAAGTTACGATTACTAGTACTTACACATAATTGCCCTGGTTTAACTAAATCACCATTCATTGCAATACACATTGAGCATCCTGCCTCTCTCCATTCTGCGCCTGCAGCTTTAATAATTACATCAAGCCCTTGATCTTCAGCATTTTTCTTAACAGCTTCCGATCCCGGCACAACAAGCATTCTTACACCATTCGCAATTTTTCGACCTTCTAGAATTCGCGCAGTTTCTTTAATATCTGACAGTCGTCCATTAGTGCAGCTACCAACAAAAACTACATCAACAGCTATATCTGTCATTGGTTTACCAGATTCAATTTGCATGTAATTTAATGCCTTATTAAAGCTTGAACCATTTTTGAGAGGCACTTGTTGATCTATATTAATTACCATTCCAGGGTTTGTTCCAAAAGTAACCATCGGCTTTAAATTAGTTACATCTATGGTGACTGATTTATCAAACTTAGCTCCTTCGTCAGTGCGAAGCTGTTTCCAGTTTTCAACTGCTTTGTCCCATTCATTTCCTTTTGGTGCTTTTGGGCGGCCCTTAAGGTAATCAAAGGTAACTTGATCTGGTGCAATCATTCCTGCACGAGCTCCTGCTTCAATTGACATATTACAAATTGTCATTCTTCCTTCCATATCTAAGTCTTCAATTGCTTTACCGCGGTATTCAATAACGTATCCAGTTCCTCCATTAACACCAATTTCTCCAATAACAGCAAGAATAAGATCTTTTGCAGTTACACCATTTGGTAGCGATCCTTCAATATTTACTTCAAGTGTTTTTGGTGCGCGTTGCAATAAGCATTGTGTTGCCATTACATGACCAACTTCAGTCGTTCCAATTCCAAATGCTAGCGCTCCAAATGCTCCATGTGTACTCGAGTGACTATCACCACAAACAATTGTTTTTCCAGGCTGTGTAGCACCTAGTTCTGGACCAATTACATGGACAATGCCACGTTTTCCACTATCAAAACCCAGCAGATCAAGGCCAAAATCCTTGCAATTTTTTTCCATTTGCCGAACTTGTTTGGCAGCGCCAACTCCTGCCTTTAAAAGATCTTCATACGAAGACACAGGCGAAGTTGGTGTTGAGTGATCCAGTGTTGGCAAAGTAAGATCAGGCCTTCTTACTGGCAGGTTGTTCGCCCT
This sequence comes from Gammaproteobacteria bacterium, assembly GCA_002685275.1. Next base: position 11,254 of record NYWX01000044.1, on the reverse strand, counting down.
TAAAATCGAAAATGCTTGGGGTGTAGTTACTTCATGAATAATATGTAAATCAATGTACAAGATTGCTGGAGTTTCCGTTGTCTCAGAAACTACTATATGATTTTCCCATACTTTTTGAAAAAGTGTCTTTTTTTCATTCATACCAAAAAACCCTTACAAATAGAAATTAAATATTTGCATGCACTGATTGTGCTTTATCAGTATCTGATTCACCACGAGCTCTTCTCCGAAGAGTACGATTCATAACTTCTAGACCCGCGCGACAACCAGCCTCCACAATATCAACGCTAGCCCCACGGCCTCTATATGTTTGTCCATCAATATCTACAGTTACCGTTACTTCACCCAGTGAATCTTCACCAATAGATGTGCTGTGTAATTCAAAATTTCGCAAAATCATATTTACACCAGTGGTTTGCTCTAAAGCTTTAAATACTGCAGCAACAGGCCCATCTCCAGTTGCATATTCTGAAACGTTTATTCCATCTTCTCCTGTGAGGGTTAATTTTACAGCAGATAGCTTTTCTGTTTCCGTTTGAACATCCAATGATTTTAGAGACCATGGCCCAGACACTGAACCACTAACATTCATGATTATTGACTCAATATCACCGTCATAAATATCTTTTTTCTTATCAGCGAGTTTTTTAAAATCTTGGAATGCGCGATTTGTTTCGAAGTCGTCTAGCTCAAACCCCAGTTCTTTAGCTCGATCTCTAAAAGCATGTCTTCCACTGTGTTTACCGAGAACTAAATTTGTATGACTTAAACCAACGTCTTCTGGTTTCATAATTTCATAAGTAGAAGAGTGCTGTAACATGCCATGCTGATGTATTCCTGCCTCATGAGCAAATGCATTTTCACCAACAACTGCTTTATTCCGAGGAGGGTACATACCAGTAATATTCGAAACCAATCTAGAAGTGGGGTAGAGACGTGTTGTATCTATTCCCGTAAAAACATTAAAAAATTCTGAGCGCGTTTTTATTGCCATTACGGCTTCTTCAAGGCTGCAATTTCCAGCTCTTTCACCAATGCCATTAATTGTACATTCAATCTGTCGAGCTCCAGCACCAATTGCTGTAAGACTATTTGCTACAGCCAAACCCAAATCATCATGACAATGAACACTCAGTGTGATGTCGTTAATTCCGGTTACGTTCTCTTTAAGGTAGCAAAATAATTTATTGAACTCTGCTGGAACAGTGTAACCAACTGTATCTGGAATGTTTACAGTAGTAGCTCCAGCCTCTATTGCAGCTGAAACTACATCTGCTAGGTAAGTTAACTCTGTTCTCGAGGCATCTTCAGGTGAAAACTCAACATCATCACATAGATCTTTGGCCATTTTAATTGATTGAACAGCACTTTTGATTATTTCACTCTTTGCCATTTTAAGTTTATGTTCACGATGTATTGCACTTGTAGCAACAAACACGTGTATTCTATGATTTTCTGCCGCTTTTAAAGCAGCATATGCTTTTTTGATATCTTTCTCATTGCAGCGCGCAAGCCCGCAAATTATTGGACCTAAATTTTGTTCTGCGATTGCCTTAACTGATTCGAAATCACCTTGCGAAGCAGCTGGAAATCCAGCTTCTATAATATCTACCTTTAATTCAGCAAGTGATTTTGCTACACGTAGCTTCTCGTTTAGAGTCATACTGCAGCCAGGGGCTTGCTCTCCATCACGCAATGTTGTGTCAAAAATACGTATTTTTTTTTCTGAATTATATTCAGACATTTAAGGTTCCTTAATATTAATCCTCAATCCTCAAGCCAATCCATACGACCCCTTAGATCAGCGCCAACTTTCTCAATTGGATGATCAAGATCTTCTTGCATTAATTGCTTAAATTTAGGCATGCCATTTTCATTTTCTTTGATCCATGTGTCAGCAAATTTTCCATCTTGGATTTCTTTTAAAATTTCTCTCATTGCTTGACGCGAAGCATCTCCTATTACTCTTGGACCACTCACCATGTCACCCCAAGCAGCAGTATCACTAATAAATTTATGCATTTTTTGCAAACCTCCTTCATGAAGAAGGTCAACAATTAACTTCATTTCATGCATTACTTCATAGTATGCAACTTCCGGCTGATAACCTGCTTCGATTAATGTTTCAAATCCAGATACAATTAGTTCTGTGACACCACCACACAAGACAGCCTGTTCACCGAATAAATCAGTTTCTGTTTCTTCAGCAAAGGTTGTTTCAATTACTCCGGCTCGTGCACCACCTATTCCAGCAGAATAGGCAAGAGCGATTTTTAGTGCGTTACCGCTAGCATTTTGATGAATGGCAACAAGGCATGGAACGCCATGCCCCTCTTTGTATTGTCTTCTTACTAATCCACCAGGCCCTTTAGGAGCAATCAAAGATACATCTAAATCTTCACGGGGTTTAATTTGCTTATAATGAATTGCTAATCCATGAGCAAACATAATCATTGCACCTTCATTTATATCTTTTTCAACCAATTGATAAATTGCTTTTTGAACCATATCTGGCATTAAAAACATAACAATAGCAGCACCTTGAACCGCATCATTTGGCTCCTGAACTGTTAATCCGTCAGCTTGTGCTTTTGCCCAGCTTGCGCCACTAGATCTTAAGCCAACAACAACTTTAAAGCCGCTGTCCCTTAAGTTTAGGGCGTGTGCTCTGCCTTGACTGCCATAACCTAATATAGTGACCTGGTGATTAGCCAGGCATGATGTGTCAACGTCTGCTTCTGAATACATTTGCATTGTAAATTCCTAAAACCTTAAAACTTAAATAAAAAAAACCCCACTATCCATTTGGATGCGGGGCCTGCGTTGTCAAATGACTGGATACGCGCTACCCGCTCTTTATCTTTAGGAGAAGAAAAGGAAGTCGAAGTACAAATAAGTCTTTCAATTGCAATTCAGTCATATATTGAATCATGTTGTAAGATAATATCTATGTCAACTGTTGGTTAATTAAAAGGCAATTAATAAAAATTTATTTAAGTGGAAGTAAATAGTTAATATCTTATTATAAATATATGATTTAATTAATTTTTTAATAAAACAAAAAAATTATTTATTGTTTTCTAAGTTATTTTTTTTAAAAAATAAATTACAATTTTTTATTTTATTAAAAATATTAAGTTATTTAATTTGACAAACTATCTATTAGTTATTTTCAAATAAGTTGAGAATTTATAAAATATATAATAGTTAAGCTGGAGAAATGTGAGCCATATTGTTACTCTTATTATATGTGCAATGTATGGGGAATTATTGCATTTAAAAAAATATGAATTTTCGGTCTAACTATTTAAATATTTAACTTTGAATTAAATTTAAAGAATAGGTAGATAGTAAACCTTTAATGGTTTATTGTTTCGCGGCAAATTTGGAGAGAGTTGTAGCCGTAACTGATGATACATTTGTATTATTAGTTTTTTTTTAAAAAAGTATCTAATTTAATTTTGTATTATTCTCCAATATGCAATTAACAACAATATTAAGTCTTAATTTAAGGAGTGCCCATGAAACGGTGTATTAGCAGCAGTCGGCGCCTAATCAATTTGTTTTTTGTGACAATGGTTATAGCATTTTCCGGCAGCGTTTTCGCCCAGTCTGTTGATCAAGTATTAGAAGCTGATAAACGACGACTGAATCTCGCGCAAGAATCTCAAGAACGAATCAATAATATAGTTGAAGGTACCCGCTCTTTGGAAGATCAATATCGATCTGTAAATAAAGAAATCGATGGTTTGAAAGTTTATAACCGTCTTATGAGAGCTCAGGTAGAAGGCCAATTGGCGACTCTAGAGGATATTGGTTTATCTATGGATCAGGTTGATATTATCAATCGTCAAATTTTTCCTCTTATGGAGCGCATGATTGATGGGCTTCGACAATCAATCGATTTAGATATTCCTTTTCTAAAAGACGAACGAATTCAGCGAGTAAATGATCTTGAAAATATAATGGAAAGATCTGATGTTTCAGTTGCTGAAAAATTTCGTAAAGTAATGGAGGCCTATCAAATTGAAAATGAGTTTGGTTGGACAGGTGATTACTATACTCAGTCCCTAACCATTGATGACGTCACAAGATCATTTAATATGTTGCGCATAGGTCGTATTGGATTATATTTTCAATCAGATGACGCTAGTGTTACAGGCAGGTGGGATAATACATCTAGAGAATGGGTTATTGATAACTCATCTCGCAATGAAATTCGTAAGGGCCTAAGAATGGCTCGACAGTTAATTGCACCAGAACTTATAAGTGTGCCAGTTCCAGCTGCGGAGGCTTCTTAAATGAAATATTTTAAATTTATAATTTTTGCTGGGCTTTTAAGTCTCGGTTCAGTAAATGCTCAGGATGCAGATCTTGATGCTGATGCACGAAGTATGGCTGAACTTTTAAATTTGATTGAGCAAGGCCAAGCGCGAGACTCACAAGTTGCTCGCCAGCGTGAAGCTGATTTTGCACAAGCTAAGAATCGTCAACAATCACTTTTAAATCAGGCGCGCGCTAATCGTAATCGTGAAGAAAATATAAGTGAATCTCTTGAGCAAGATTTTGAAGATAATCAACAAAAAATTATTACAGCTCGTCAAGCTTTAGACGAAAGACTTGGAGCTTTAAAAGAGCTTTTTGGTGTTCTTCAAACTGTTTCTGGCGACACTCAAGGTGTTTTCACAGCTTCATTAACCAATATTCAATATCCGGACCGTGGGGATTTCTTAGTTGAACTTGGAAGTAAAATGGCTGGTGCAAGCAGTCTTGCATCTATTGAAGATATAGAACGTCTTTGGAGCATGTTGCAAAAAGAAATTGTCGAATCTGGAAGAGTTGTTCGGTTCAGCAATATGGTCACCAAAGCAGATGGTCAACAAGAAGAAATGGATGTAATTAGGGTTGGCTCATACAACGTAATTAATGAAAATGGTTATCTTAAATATGACTCGAATGAGGGAACCCTTACAGAGCTCGCTCGTCAGCCAGATTCTAGATATACAGGAACAACAAGCGATCTTATGGATGCAGACAGTGGGGCAGTAACATTTGGTCTTGATGTGACTCGCGGAACCATACTTGGCTTACTGGTTGAATCACCAACCATATCTGATCGTATTGAGCAAGGTGGTATTGTTGGTTACTGTATCATTACACTAGGAATTGTTGGCTTATTGATTGCTGTTTGGCGTTGGTATGGCTTATCAAGTGATAGCCGACGAGTTACAGCTCAACTCAAAAGCGATACCGCTAACACAGACAACCCTCTAGGCCGAGTTCTTGCTGCTTATGATAGTAACAAGAGTGCAGATTCAGAGACAATTGAGTTAAAACTAAGTGAAGCTGCATTGAAAGAAATGCCCGGTTTAACAAAAGGCCTTCTTTTCATTAAAGTCGTATCTGCAGTTGCACCATTGATGGGTTTACTGGGGACAGTTACGGGAATGATCAAAACCTTCCAGGTAATAACACTTTATGGTGCTGGTGATCCAAAGATGATGGCAGGCGGTATATCTCAAGCCTTGATGACAACTGTTTTGGGGCTTGTTGTTGCTATACCAATGGTCTTACTTCATACCGTAGTTAGTGGTCAGAGTCGAAAGATCATTAATATTCTTCAATCTCAGAGCGCAGGGCTTGTTGCTGAGCACTCGGAGAAAAATGACTAAGTTCGTAAGGAGTAATCATGTATTGGCTAATTGATAGTTTTGAGGCCATACGCGATTTCATGAACCTCGGCGGTGTTGTTTTAAAAGGCATCGCAGTGGTCATCTTTTTGATGTGGGCTCTCATAATTGAGCGAATATTATATTTTCGTTCCTCAATGAAGCAGATGTCGAAAGAAATTCATGATAAATGGGAAAACAGACAGGAAAGACGTTCCTGGAATGCACACCAGATACGTGAATTAATGATTTCGCGCTTTAGCGATGCAACCAATCAAGGTATAAATGTAATTCAAACATTTGTAGCATTATGTCCATTGCTAGGGCTTCTAGGAACTGTAACCGGTATGATAAGTGTTTTTCAGGTTATGGCTGTTTCAGGTTCTGGAAATGTTAGGGCAATGGCTGCTGGAGTATCTCAAGCAACAATTCCCACAATGGCTGGAATGGTAGGTGCTCTTTCTGGTGTGCTTTTCGTTACTTTATTAACACGCCGAGCAGCTCGTGAAGTTGAGTTTCTTGAAGACTCACTAACTATGGATCATTAAAGGATAATTGATGCGTAAAACTGATCTTTCGATGGGGCATGCCGGGGATGGCGATGAAATAAATCTAACGCCAATGTTAGATGTTGTTTTTATTATGCTCATCTTCTTTATTGTAACTGCCTCCTTTGTTAAGGAGGCGGGCATAGACGTTAATCGACCGGACGCACCAGTTACAGAAACAAAACCGGAAGATGCAAATATTTTGATTGTTGTGGATGCAAATGACGATATTTGGATTGATCGTAGGATCATAGATCCTCGAGCCGTTCGGGCAAACATAGAGCGCTTACATGCTGAAAACCCAAAAGGTTCAGTGGTTATTCAGCCAAATAAACGGTCTACAAATAAAATGCTCGTTACTATAATGGATTCTGCTCGAAGTGCTGGCGTTTATAATATATCTATAGCGGATTAAGCTTGAGTCAATAATTCAAGGACATAAAATATGCGAAATAACCAAGGTGCATTTGGACAAGAAGAGGAGAGTGAGGAAATTAATCTTACTCCCATGCTCGATGTAGTGTTTATTATGCTTATTTTTTTCATAGTTACTGCAACATTTATTAAAGAGGCAGGTATCCAAGTTGATCGACCAGACACTGTTACAGCCGATGCCCAAGAAGATGCCTCTATCTTAGTTGCAATCAGTGGAAACGATGAAATATGGGTGGATAAGCAACAACGTGATGCTCGTGAATTACGCGGTATCATTGAACGACTTCACTCAGAGAATCCAAAAGGGTCTCTTGTAATTCAGGCAGATGAAAACTCAACTAACGAGACGCTTATTCAAATTTTAGAAGCTGCTAAAGCAGCAGGTGTAGTGAATGTTGCAATGGCGTCTGATGATGATTAGAAAATTGGCTTTAGCCACTGAGGAGGCAAGACCATGATAGGTCGTTATGTAATTTCAATTTTCACTGGTGTTGCAGTGACACTAACCTTGCTTTTTGTAATGCAATTGCTTATTGAGTCAGGTCAGAGCGCATTAACAAAACCAAGAGAAAGGGCACAATTAGATTTCGTGCGAGTTAAGAGAAATGAAAATTTAAATGTGCAAGAAATGACTCCTGAAAAGCCACCAAAGCCACCTGAAACCCCACCCGAGACACCTCCTCAAGATATGGATAACATTGATACGGACGCACCTAGTATAGATATTGCTAGACCATCAGTTAATGCAAATACTAACATAGGAGGTCCTGGTCGAATGAACATAGCAGAAGGTGATTATTTGCCGATAGTTCGCGTTGCACCTGTTTATCCAACTAGAGCATTATCTAGAGGTATTGAGGGTTATGTTGATATGTCGTTTACCGTCACTATAACCGGAACTGTCAAGGATCCTATAGTAGTAGATTCTACAAGTAGCATGTTCAATCGCGCTGCAACAAGAGCAGTGCTTAAGTTTAAGTATAAACCAAGAGTTGTTGATGGTGTTCCAGTAGAAGTACCTGGTGTAATGACTCGTATTACATTTCAACTACAGGATTAATTAATTGAGCTCTGTTATAGATGTATCTTTTGGAAGGATTTTTATTTTATGATGACTAATCGTGGAATTTCTCTAAAGTTTTGTATGCTTTTACTTGTAGGGATAATGGCATTTACAAATGCCGTTGGACAAGACAGTGAGCAATCAGGCAAAAAAAATAATGTTAGAACAAAAAAAGCGCAGGCTGTTAGTAAGGAAGTTTATGATGATATTCTTAAAGCTCAAGAGTTAGTTGATGAAGAAGAAGATTATCAAGGAGCTCTGAAGGTTCTAAATAAGCTTTATGATCCAGAAGATTTATCTGAATACGAGCAGGCGAATGTTCTAAATTATATTGGTTTTGTTCATTACAACATCCCAAATATGGCTGCGGCTATCTCTTCGTTTCAAAAGCTTCTCGAAATTCCAAGTCTAGAACCTCAAATGGCAAAACAAACTATGTTTACAGTTGCTCAATTGTTAACAGTTGAAGAGCGTTATCAAGAAGCATTAGTTGCAATTGATAAATGGTTCGTATTGGAAACAAATCCTAGTCCAGATCCATTTATTTTAAAAGCTCAGATTCATTATAATTTGAACCAGTACAAAAATATGATTCAGCCCATTGAAGATGCTATGGAAGTTGCAATTAAAAGAGAATTAGCTATCAAGGAAGATTGGTGGGGGCTTTTAAATTTTGCTTATTTTCAGCAAGAAAATTATGCAAAAGTTCGAGATATTCAAAAGATCTTATTACAAACTTGGCCTAAAAAACGTTACTGGCAATCACTTGCAGGAGCATTTACAGAATTAGGTGAAGATGAAAAATTAATTTACGCTTACGATGCAGCATTTACCCAGGGAATGCTTGATAAAGGCTCAGAGTTTGTGACCATGTCACAACTTTTTTTGCAGGCTGAGGTGCCCTATAAAGCAGCAACACTGCTTGAAGAGAAAATGAACGCAGGGATCGTAGAAAAAAATGCTAAACATTATCGTCTTTTATCACAAAGTTGGATGTTGGCCATGGAAGATAATAAAGCCATACCTGCTTTAAAAGAAGCAGCGAGACTTTCCAGCGATGGTGAGATTGATGCTCGGCTGGCTAATTCCTATTTAAATATTGGTGATTACATAAATTGTACTCAAGCAGCTAAAGCAGCTTTAAAGAAAGGTGGTTTAAAGAGTTCAGATAATGTTCAAATAACACTTGGAATGTGTTTTTATAACATTCAAAAATATGCAGATTCTAAGGCAGCTTTTAAGATAGCAGCAAAAGTATCTAAATCACGTCGTACATCTAATCAGTGGATACGTGTTATAGATGCTGAGGTTGAACGGAATCGTCAAATTCAATTAGCTGAAGAAGCAGCAAAAAAAGCACGTAAAGAAATTGAAGAAAGAAAAGCAAGGAATTCAAGAGCTTAATAGTTATATATTTTGTTTTAATTAAATAGATTTGCAGCTTTATTACACAGGGCGTTGACCATCGATGGACAACGCCTTTATTATTGGCCGCTAATAACTAATGGAATTACTTAATGGCAAAAATTATTTTTGAAACACGTGATGGAGTTCAACATGAAGTGGAAGTTGAGAATGGTTATTCTGTTATGGAAGCCGCAATAAATAATAATATAGATGGCATTGTTGCGGAATGTGGCGGCGCTTGCGCTTGCGCTACATGCCATGGGTACATAAATAATGATTGGGTAGAAAAATTAAACGACATGGATGCTATGGAAGATAGTATGTTGGACATGGCATTTAACCGCAAATCAAATAGCCGTCTTACTTGTCAAATAGAAGTATCAGATAGTCTAGATGGATTGGTAGTGCAAGTTGCAGAAAATGAATTATAAAAATTTAAAAGTTGGAAAGTTAAATGACAATTAAGGTTGGAGACTTAATGCCTTCCGGTAATTTTGGAATTATGACGGAATCTGGCCCAAGCTTAATTTCTACAAATGAATTATTTGATACCAAGAGAGTGGTTCTAATATCTGTTCCGGGTGCATTCACACCAGTATGCTCAGATAATCATCTTGCCGGCTATCTAGATAAAATTAATGTTATAAAAAGCAGAAATATAGATCTAGTTGCTTGCATGGCTGTAAATGATGTATTTGTATTGAATGCATGGGCTAAAGAACTTCAGATTGGTAAAAATTTATTAATGTTAGCAGATGGAAATGGAGATTATGCAAAGGCTCTCGACTTAGAGCTAGATTCCACAAAATTTGGAATGGGTGTTCGAAGCCAAAGATTTTCTTCTATTATTGATAATGGAGAAGTTAAATATTTAGCAGTTGATAATCCAGGGCAATTCAAAGTGAGTAAGGTTGAGCTTATATTGGATGTGATTTAATCTAGAGCTTCGATTAATTCCGGTACCGCAGTAAATAGATCTGCAACTAATCCAATGTCTGCAATCTCAAAAATTGGTGCTTCATTATCTTTGTTTATAGCAACGATAGTACCAGCATCTTTAATCCCTGTTAGGTGCTGAATCGCACCTGAAATACCAATCGCTATATAAAGATTTGGTGAAATAATTTTACTCGTTTGACCAACTTGTAATTCATTAGGCGCATAACCTGCGTCAACTGCCGCACGAGATGCTCCAATTGCTGCACCAAGTTTATTTGCTAATTTTTTTATGATTGCAAAATTTTCAGAACTAGATAATGCACGTCCTCCAGAAACAACTTTTATTGCTGTTTGTAGATCTGGCATATCGCTAGCATTTACTATTGTTTCTATAAATCTTGTGCGATTATGAAAATTATTTTTGTGGGACTCACAATTTTTAATTATTGCAGAATTTCCCACACCTACAGCTTGATATGATGCAATTCGAACGGTTGCAACTACAATATGTCCTTTTGGAGCTTCAACTGTTGCTATGGCGTTACCAGCATAAGTAGGTCGTTTATAGATATGACTGCTTTCAACATTCATAATATCGCTGATTTGATTTACATTAAGCAAAGCTGCAACTCGTGGCATTAGATCCTTCCCAAAAGTAGTTGAAGGACCAAATACATGAGTATAATTTTTAGCTAATTGATGAAGTTGAGGTGCAATTTTCGCAGCAAGATTATACGTATATTCATCATGTTCATAAGATAAGACTTGAGATACTGATTCCAATTTAGCTATTTCAGCAGAAATAGAGTTAACGTTAGATGAAAATACCACAACATCTATTGTTGCTTTTTCTATACTAGCAGCACATGCAATTGTTTTTGCTGTACTGGAGTTGAGTTTAACCCCATCATGTTCTGCAATAATTAATATATTATTCACTAAACAAGTCCTCTTTCTTTGAGAATTGAAACTAGCCCGGCCACATCGTCAACCTTAATTCCTGAAGCCCTTTCTTCTGGAGGTTCAAATTTTAAGTTTTTTATTTGTGGGCTTTGAGTAATATTTAAATCTGATAATTTAATTGTTTCAATTATTTTTTTCTTGGCTTTCATGATATCTGGAAGTTTTACATATCTTGGTTCGTTTAGACGTAAGTCAGCTGATATAACAGCTGGCAAATCAATTTCTAGTAC
>NYWX01000043.1 GCA_002685275.1 Gammaproteobacteria bacterium | reverse complement strand
TGCTGAACTAACAATATTTCCTGGCTCAGGTTCTACGCCTATCAAAATATTATATTTTTCAGCTATTTCACATAACATCTCAAATTCTTTGCACATATCAAACCAACTTTCTGAGTTTGCATTATCAGGATGTGATTGCCACTTATCATCTATATTTAAACTGCCACTGCATACACTCACAATTGGTGCTCCAAGAAAAGCAGCGCATTTTGCAATGGCTTCAAATGACATTCTACCGATGCTTCTTCTTTCAACATTTGGATCAGCCATATTGTAGGTAGCGGAAAAAGCACTAACAGAAATTCCTGTTGAGCGACTTGCATCCCTAAGCTCCATCACTACTTTCTCAGAAATAATTTTTGGCAATGACCCTATTCCAGAACATGACATATTGTATTGAGTGCAATCAAAACCATTTAGTTTGCAGGCTGATAACACTTTAAATGGGTCATTACCTTCAAAGGTTTTTGCAAATACGCCAACCTGCATCAAATTAATCCAGAAACATCAGAAAGTTTAGTCAAATTACCAGTTTTAGACGATTGTGAAATAGCCAACATTGCTCTAACTGAAGCCAAGCCATCGTTGATATCAGCCCCTACTATTGGCTTATTTTCCAAAATGGCATCTGCAAAACTCTCTAATTGGCGCCGATAAAAATGTCCATCGGCTCCTAGTACTCTCGTAGTTTCATTATTTTTTTCGCGAAAAATATCAACCTCACTTGAACGAAAATACCAGGGGTTAAAAGTTTTTGCTATGACGCTGCCATGCTCGCCCATAAGATGGAATCCCTCATGCCAATCCATGCGTATTGCTGTTGTAAGATCTAAATGACCCAAGGCACCACTAGCAAAATTAACTTCAATGAACCAACTGTAGGCATTAAAGCGCTGGAGGTGGCGAGCTCTTACTGCTGTTATTTCACCGCATAGAAAACGAGCTGTATCAACTAAATGACACCCATGAGCTAACATATAATATTTTTCTAAATCAGATTTTGGACTTATATTGGGTTGACGCTGTTTATCGCTTTTAATAATTAATGGCTGAACTGCATCGGTTACTGTATACCGATAAATAGAATCGCAATACCATCCTTTAAAAGTCAACATTTGACCCATTTCGTTAACAATAAACTCTTTTGCACTTTGTAATCCAGGGTCAAACCTTTTCATATGACCAACTTGAAGCTTTAATCCGCTTTCCTTAACTAGATTTTCCAGCTGCATAACCTCTTCTAGAGAGACACCTAGTGGCTTCTCACAAAATACATGCTTTCCAGCAGATAATGCTTTCAGTGAAGCAGGAACATGAAATGCGTCAGCAGTCGCAATGATTACAGCATCAATATTAGGATCAGCAAGCATTTCCTCATAACTTTTATAAACACGCTTTGCATTATATGTGGCAGAAAATCTATCAATAAGATCCTCAGCAACATCACAAATGGCGTATAGAGAAGTGTTCCTCCCTTTAGAAGCACTCTCAAAATGACCTGCCTGAGCAATTGGTCCGCAACCAAGAATGCCAAGATTAATAGATCTTTTCTTTCCCTCTACCATAACCCTCTCACATTAAATAAGCTTTTCAGAAGATAAAAAAATTGACAAAAAAATCTCATAAATCCTCTATTCCTTTAACTCTACCAAAGAACAGTAGATGTTTGATAGATGATATTATCTATACTTAAATTACTTACAATCAATAGAGAATTAATTTGTCTACAATCTTAATTACAGGCTGCAATCGCGGTATTGGATTACAATTAGCTACTCAATTTCAAAAACGCGGTGATAGTGTTATCGGTGTTTGCCGTATTCCCAGCAAACAATTATCTAAACTAGGTATTCATGTTATTTCGGGCATTGATATTTCAGATGGCAGATCTGTAAAAAAAATCAAAGAAATCATTGAAGACTTACCTTTAGATATTATTATCAATAATGCTGGTATCTTAAAGCATGATGAATTCAAAAAAATTAATTATGATGAATTGATTGAGCAATTTTGTGTAAATGCTCTGGGTCCATTAAGGGTTTGTGAAACACTTGAATCAAACCTTAAGGAAGGATCAAAAATTATTATTATTTCAAGTCGAGTTGGTTCGATTTCAGATAATAGCTCCGGAGGTTTTTATGGCTATAGAGCTTCCAAAACAGCAGTAAATCAAATTGGCATGAATCTTATGCATGAATTTAAGCCTCGTGGCATTTCAGTTGCCCTTCTACACCCTGGTTTTGTCGCCACAGATATGACAGCAGATCAAGGGATAGCGCCAGAGATGTCAGCAAAAGGATTAATTTCATGTATCGACAAATTAGACGTTACTAATACAGGCAAATTTTGGCATGCAAAAGGGTACAAATTACCTTGGTAAAGTAAAAGCAAGTAAAATTATGATGAAGAATTTAAAATAAATGTTATTATTAACAGTAATTTTTAAATGGAGTTTTAAAGTATGCAAAACAACACACATTCAATGGCACCGGTATCAAGTATGGCAGTTGAAACTCGTGCCACATTTATATGGAAGTGTTATGCGCACGTTGTTGGTGCAATATTTTCACTAATCGCAATTGAATACTATTTGTTCAGCTCTGGAGCAGCTAACGCAATTGCTGGAATGATGATGAATAGCCCAATGATGGTTATGATTGGTTTTGTAGCGCTAAGCTGGGGCGCCGGTCACGTTGCACATCGCCTAGAATCAATCACTGCTCAATATGCAGCCTTTGCTTTATTCGTTTTTCTTTGGGCCATCATGTTTGTGCCAATATTAGGATATGCAATCGTATACGGACAGGCGAAAGGTATTAATATTATTAGTGATGCCGCCACCATTACAGCTTTTGGTTGCGCCGGATTAATTGCAACAGCCATGATAACCCGCAAAGACTTCTCATTTCTGAGAGGAATAATGGTTTGGGGCTTTTTTATTGCTATTGGCTTAATTGTTGCATCACTTATATTTGGCTTTCATCTTGGGACTTGGTTCTCAATAGCCATGATTGGTTTTGCAGGCGTTGCAGTTTTGTATGACACATCAAATATTATGCATCATTATCCGCAAGACAAATATGTTGCAGCATCTATGGCACTATTTTCTTCAATAGCGATGATGTTTTTTTATATTTTGCGTTTACTTATGAATCGTGACTGAAAAAAATTATACATAAATTACAAAGGGCCTTAAAAAGCCCTTTTTTTTAAATTTTTTTTAATAACTGGCTCTTCGTTAAAGTGAAATACAATCCAATCCCCCCATGTAACTTTTCAATACTTCAGGAATTCGAATGCTTCCATCCTTATTTTGAAAATTTTCCATTACAGCAATTAAAGCGCGACCTGCGGCCACGCCTGAACCATTTAATGTATGTATAAGTTCAGGTTTACCTGAATTAGCATCACGATATCTAGCTTTCATTCGTCGAGCTTGAAAATCATTGTAATTACTACACGATGATATTTCGCGATATCTATTCTGGCCTGGCAGCCATACTTCTAGATCATACGTTTTTGCAGAACCAAAGCCTATGTCACCAGCGCACAATGACATAACCCTATAAGGTAACTCTAATTTCTGCAAAATTACCTCTGCATGACTTGTTAATAACTCTAAAGCTGACATTGAGCTATTTGCATCTACGAAATGGACTAATTCAACCTTTTCAAACTGGTGTTGACGAATCATTCCCTTAGTATCCTGCCCATAAGACCCAGCTTCAGAGCGAAAACATGGTGTATGGGCAACGAAATGTTTTGGTAGGTCTTCAATCTCAAATATCATATCCTTTGCAAGATTAGTGACAGGAACTTCAGCTGTTGGAATTAGATAAAAAGGATTATCGTTTGAAGTTCTAAAAAGATCTTCTTCAAATTTTGGTAAATTTCCGGTACCTATTAAAGCATCAGCTTTAACAAGATAAGGTACATATTTTTCATGATAGCCATGATCTTGAGTGTGGGTATCCAACATAAATTGAATTAGAGCCCGTTGTAGGCGTGCTAGAGGCCCAGAAAGAACTGTAAAACGCGATCCTGAGATCTTGCTTGCAGCTTCAAAATCAATCATTTCTAATTTTTTACCAAGCTCTATGTGATCAAGAGCTTCAAATTGCATCTTAGATGGAATGCCCCATTTCCTTATTTCTTTATTATCATTTTCATTTTTGCCATCAGGGACGCTATCATCAAGCAAATTTGGTAAGTCCAGCTCAATGGATTTAAGTTGCGCTTGAATATCATTTAAGTCACCTTCTGATGCTTCTAATCGACCTCCTAAATCTTTAATCTGTAATAGCAAAGATTGAATATCCTTACCTTGTGCTTTTGCTTCACCCACACTCTTTGAACTAGCATTACGCTCTGCTTGCAGCCTCTGGGTATCCACTTGGATAGCCTTGCGCTGCTCCTCTAAGAATAAATAAGCATCGGCGTCAAAGCTATATCCTCGTCGAGCCAAATTTTTAGCAATAACATGTGGGTCATGTCGGAGTAATTTTGAATCAATCATTTTTTTCTTTGTTATTTTTTATTAAGTTGACGTTTCTTAATATTATCTAGTTTTTCACGAATACGTATTTCTAGACCTCTTGATACTGGATGATAATACTTAACTTGGTCCATGTCGTCAGGAAAGTATTTTTGATCTAGAGAATAGCCATCTTTTTCATCATGTGGATAATGATATTCTTTGCCATAACCTTGATCTTCCATTAAACGAGTTGGAGCATTGCGTAAGTGTATTGGTACATCGAGAGATCCAGACTGCTTTATATCTTTTTTTGCATTTTTTGAAGCCAAATAAACTGCATTGCTCTTTGGCGCACAAGAAAGATAAATTACTGCTTGAACAATCGCAAGTTCACCTTCGGGGCTACCTAGGCGATTTTGAGCATCAAATGCGTTTAACGCTAATTGAAGTCCGCGAGGATCTGCATTACCAATATCCTCTGATGCAACTCTAATCAAACGACGTGCGACATACAGAGGGTCGCAGCCGCCTTCAATCATTGACATAAACCAATAAAGAGCTGCATCAGGATCAGTGCCACGAATTGATTTATGCAATGCTGAGATTTGATCATAAAAATGCTCGCCTTTTTTATCAAATCTACGAGTACCCTCTGTTAAAACCTCCTTAACTGCTTCATCTGTAATACAACCTGATTCAGCTAAATCTGCTGATAATTCAAGTAAATTTAACAACCGTCTAGCATCTCCATCAGCAGCTTTTGCTATCAGCGAAACTGAAGTATCACTGATTGTAAATTCTCCCCCCAGCCCTCGTTTTTTATCTACTAGAGCTTTTTTTAGGATGTCAATTAAGTCAGTTAATTTAAGTGCTTTTAAAACATATACCCTCGCTCGAGACAATAAAGCATTATTTAGCTCAAAAGATGGATTCTCAGTTGTTGCTCCAATAAATGTAAATAAACCACTCTCAATGAAAGGTAAAAAGGCGTCTTGCTGTGACTTATTAAATCGATGAACTTCATCAAGAAATAGAATAGTTGAATTATCTGTCCGTTGTTTATATTGTTCAGCGTTAACAACAGCAGCTCTTACATCTTTTACGCCCGCCATAACTGCTGATAATCCAATAAAATTACAATCACTGCATGAAGCAATTATTCTAGCGAGTGTAGTCTTACCTGTGCCTGGAGGGCCCCATAGAACCATAGAATGAATAAGCTTTTTCTCAATTGATCCTCTAAGAGGTTTTCCCTCAGCAAGTAAATGCTGTTGTCCAAAAAAATCAGGCAGAACTAAAGGTCTCATCCGGTCAGCTAACGGGCGTTTATTAATTTTATTATTTTTCTCAAAAAGGTCAGTCACTAAGACTCCTGGTAATTTGGCTCTCAGCCCTAAGACACCAGCCTCCTAAGCCTGCAAGCCCAATCAAAAAACCGAAAATTACACCTAGCGTATTTGCAAAAAGATCATAGAGGTCTGCCGTTCTGTAATTAATCTTGTGCTGAATTATTTCAATAAATAACCCAAATATTAATAAAAAAATTGCAGGCTTCCAATAAGAATTTTTTCTAAATTGACCTGACAACCAGACTGAAAGAAACATAAAAGTAATTAAGTGTAAAAATTTATCTACGCCATAGAACCACAAGAAATTGAAATCTTGGTTATCAAAAAATGATGGAAATGAAATTAGACTTAAACAAAAAACAAGTATTAAAATTAAAAAATTTGCTAACAACCAAAATGAAGTATAGCGAAGGTTAAGCATTATTTATTTTTAGAATTATTGGTAGCTGGAATGCCAATGAGATCAACATCATCAAAAGCAATAAATTCAAAACGTGTTGGGTCGATGCTCTGATTCTGTTTTACATCATAAAAATTTATTAAAGTTTTTTGATCCAAATTATCTAAAAATGTCATTTTTGATAATTGTCTATCAATAAATCCAAGTTTGACCCATTTAAATTTAAGATTATCTCTTGGAACCAATTGAACCCAAGTTGTTTTTTCCAAAATACTTACACTGTTAAGCTTAAATTTTTCAAAAATAGACTCAGAGCCACTCAGCAAAATTGCTGGGGTTCCTGCTAGAGCATCTTTTTGCGGTTTAACAATAACTTGGCCTAGATCAACATCATAGTTCCATATATTTAAACCGTCAGCTATTAGCCATTGTTTGTATGGCTCGCTATAGGACCAACGAAACTTATTTTTTGAACGCTCAATTTCTAAAGTGCCGGTTACAGCCTCTGCTGTAAATCCATTTATATCGATAAGTGATTGATCAAATTTTGAATCAAAAGTAATAACTTTATTTAAAAATTCATCAATAAGTTCTATACCTACATCATTAATACTCTCTTGAGCAAAGAAGTTACAACAACTCGGTGCAAAAATTGTTATTAAAAATAATTTTTTAATCATCTTTGACTGGCAACGGTACTAATATTTCGCGTGTCCCATTTGACTGAAGAGGTCCCACCATGCCAGCAGCTTCCATAGCTTCTACCATTCTTGCAGCTCGGTTATACCCTATCTTTAATCGCCTTTGGACGCCTGAGATTGATGCTTTTCGAGTTTCTAAGACAACTTGAACAGCCTGATCGTAAAGCGCATCATGCTCTGAATCACCATCTTCACCTAATTTAGTATCAATACCTATTAAACCGGGTGTTTGGCTTGACGGGCCATCCAATATTTCATCAATGTATCGTGGTTTACCGCTTTTCTTTAGATGTCTTACAACTGCATGAACTTCATTATCATCCACGAACGCGCCGTGCACTCTTACAGGAAGAGACGTTCCCGGAGGCAGGTAAAGCATATCTCCATGGCCCAGCAAATTTTCTGCCCCTATTTGATCTAATATTGTTCGCGAATCAACTTTTGCAGAAACTTGAAACGCTATCCTTGTTGGAACATTGGCCTTAATTAGGCCGGTAATCACATCAACAGATGGGCGCTGCGTAGCAAGAATCATATGAATCCCAGAAGCCCTTGCTTTTTGTGCTAAACGAGCAATTAACTCTTCTACTTTTTTTCCAACAATCATCATCATGTCGGCTAATTCATCAATAATAACTACAATAAATGGTAAAGGAGTTAATGTAGGATGCTCTATTGGCTTGTCTTCATCAAAAATTTCAGGGGACTTAAAGATTGGATCTTTAATTGGATCGCCTGCATCAATAGCATCTCTAACTTTTCGATTATATCCTCCGATATTACGGACGCCTAATGCCGACATTAAACGGTACCTTCTATCCATCTCTGCAACACACCAACGAAGAGAATTTGCTGCATCTTTCATATCAGTAACAACTGGAGCCAATAGGTGTGGAATGCCCTCATAAACTGATAGCTCCAACATCTTAGGATCTATCATTATTAAGCGAACATGTTCAGGCTGAGTTTTAAATAAAATACTCAGAACCATTGCATTAATACCAACGGATTTACCTGAGCCTGTGGTTCCAGCAATTAATAAATGTGGCATCCGAGCAAGATCCGCTACTACTGAATTACCACCAATGTCTTTTCCTAAGGCTAATGTCAGAGGTGACGCGAGATCGTCGTATGCACGAGATTTTAGGATTTCACCTAATGTTACAATTTGACGATTTTCATTTGGAATTTCCAAGCCAACAAATGACTTACCGGGAATTACTTCTACAATACGAACGCTAACAACAGATAATGAACGAGCCAAATCTTTTGCTAAATTGGCTATTTGACTTACTTTTACGCCTGGCGCTGGATCCAGCTCAAAACGAGTAATTACAGGGCCTGGTGAAACAGATTTTACTGCAACATCGATGCCAAAATCCTTAAGCTTAAGCTCAACTAAGTGGGACATAGCTTCTAAAGAATCTTTCGAATAGCCCGCTTTTTTTATCTCAGGATCATCTAATAAAGATAATGGAGGTAATTCACCTGCTGTTGGAGGATCAAAAAGAGGAACTTGCCGATCTTTTTCGGCTCGCTCGCTTGGCTCAAGAGATGATAAAGTTGGTTCAATTCGAGGCTTCACTCTGCTTGCTTTAAGTTTTTTTTCTATTTTGACTACGTCTTGACGAGCAGCCGCGCTCCTTCGACCCTCTGCCTCATCACGCAATTGAATTATCTTAAAATTTATCTTTTCAAACGTTTTTAGACATAGACGACCAATTCCATCCATGACTTTTATCCAAGAAATACCCAAAAAAAGCGACAAAGATGCTACCCATAAACAAAAGAGAAGAACACTCGCTCCCAATAATTTCATCA
This sequence comes from Gammaproteobacteria bacterium, assembly GCA_002685275.1. Next base: position 332 of record NYWX01000043.1, on the reverse strand, counting down.
CTCCCTCAAGCCAACCCCCAAAAACTTGGCCTATAAATCCGCCTGCTGAGGAGCTAAACCCATCTGGTGAAAAATGCAATGCAGATAGAGCGCAACTTGTAATCAATGTTGCTATAAAACCAGCGAATCGTAGTCCAAAATCAATTTTTGTGGGAGCTATCTGTTTTCTCTGCTCACGCGATAACATCCAGCCCAGAAAAAATATCATGATAGAGAATAAATACGCTGGACGTCCAAAGGATGTAAACAATAAATCTGCAATCCAAGCTCCTACAGCGCCAACGCCATTCATTACCTCATCGCTTGATTGTGCCTGAAACGGTCCTGAATCA
>NYWX01000042.1 GCA_002685275.1 Gammaproteobacteria bacterium | reverse complement strand
TCGCGGTGCCCAAATTTTTGAAGCTATTGGTTTAAATCAGGAATTCATTGATAAATACTTTACTTCAACAGCCTCAAGAATTGGAGGAATAGGTCTTGAAGGGATTGCTGATGAAATCAATTTACGTCATCTAAATGCCTTTCCAAAGCGTCCAACTAAACGTCCTGACTTAGAGTGGGGCGGTGAGTATCAATGGAGGCGAGATGGTGAATATCACCTCTTTAACCCTACAACTGTATTTAAATTACAGCATGCAACTCGTTCAGGTCAGTATAAAATATTTAAAGAATATACATCTCTTGTCGATAAGCAAAATGAAAATCTAGCGACTCTGCGTGGATTATTTGAGTTCCAAAATATCAGGCAGCCAGTCTCTATAGACGAGGTTGAGCCAATTGAAAATATATTATCGCGCTTCTCAACTGGAGCTATGTCGCTAGGCTCCATCAGTCAGGAAGCTCATGAAACATTAGCAATTGCTATGAATCGCTTAGGTGGAAAATCAAACACTGGTGAAGGTGGTGAAGATTCAGAGAGGTATACACCAGATGCAAATGGTGATTCTAGAAGAAGCTCAATCAAACAAATTGCTTCCGGTCGTTTTGGTGTTACAAGTGAATATCTTGCTAATGCAGATGACCTGCAAATTAAAATGGCACAGGGCGCTAAACCAGGTGAAGGTGGTCAATTACCTGGTTCAAAAGTTTATCCTTGGATTGCAAAAGTTCGTAATTCAACTGCAGGTGTTGGTTTAATTTCTCCACCACCACATCATGATATTTATTCTATCGAAGATATAGCTCAACTGATCCATGATTTAAAAAATGCAAATCCAGAAGCACGTGTGCATGTCAAACTCGTTGCTGAGGTTGGAGTCGGTACAGTTGCAGCTGGTGTTGCAAAGGCACACTCAGATGTTGTTTTAATTTCTGGCTACGATGGTGGCACTGGTGCTTCACCAATAAGTTCTCTAAAACATGCAGGTTTACCATGGGAATTAGGACTTGCGGAAACACAACAAGTACTTGTTCAAAATGGATTACGTGATCGAATAGTTGTTCAAGCAGATGGCCAATTAAAAACTGGGCGTGATGTTGTTATTGCAGCCCTTTTGGGAGCAGAAGAGTTTGGTTTTTCAACAGCGCCCCTAGTTGTAATGGGATGTATTATGATGCGTGTTTGTCACTTAAATACCTGTCCTGTAGGTGTCGCAACTCAAAATCCTGAACTTAGAAAAAAGTTTACTGGTAGCCCAAAATTTGTTGAAAACTTTTTTAAATATATTGCTCAAGAAGTAAGAGAATTGATGGCGGAATTAGGATTCCGAACGGTTAATGAGATGATAGGACAAGTTGATTACCTCAAAACAAAAAAAGCAATTGATCATTGGAAAGCTTCGGGCTTAGATTTTACTGACGTTCTTTACAAACCAGACGTTCGTCCAGGCGATGAAGTTTATTGTGTCAATCAACAAGATCATGGCCTAGAGCAATCACTTGATGTAACGACAATTGTACCTTTATGCAAAGAGGCCATTGAAAATAAAAAGTCAATAAATATTAATCTTCCTGTACTAAATACCAATAGAACAGTTGGAACGATTCTTGGATATAACATCTCAAAGCGGTACGGAGCGGAAGGTTTACCAGAAGATACAATTAATATTCATTTTAATGGTTCTGCAGGAATGAGTTTTGGTGCCTTTATACCAAAAGGGGTAACTCTTACTCTTGAAGGTGATGCAAATGATTATCTCGGCAAAGGATTATCAGGAGGAAAAATTATAGTTTATCCTCCGAAAAATTCCACATTTGTTGCTGAGGAAAACATTTTAGTTGGAAATGTTCTTTTGTATGGTGCAGTAACTGGTGAAGCTTATTTCAGAGGAATAGCTGGTGAGCGCTTTTGTGTTCGGAATAGTGGAGTCAGCACTGTAGTAGAAGGAGTTGGCGATCACGCGTGTGAATACATGACTGGAGGGCGTGTAGTTGTCATTGGAGAGACGGGTCGTAATTTTGCTGCCGGCATGTCAGGTGGTATTGCTTATGTTCTAGATGAGGAAGCAAATTTTTCTGATCGATGTAATATAGAAATGGTCGATCTTGATCAACTTGAAGAAGATGAAGATCTAGAAACTGTTAAAACTTTATTAATAAAACATATGAAATATACACAAAGTGATGTTGCAAAAAGAATTTTAAATGATTGGCCAACATATCAAAGAAACTTCGTAAAAGTGATGCCAAAAGATTACAAACGAGTTCTTGCAGCTATAAAAAAAGCAAAACTAGAAAATGCCTCAGTAGACGATGCAATAATGGAGGCAGCTCATGGGTAAACCAACAGGCTTCATAGAGTTTAAAAGAGAGCAACAACCGTACAGGCCTGTAGAGCAAAGGCTTAAAGACTGGAACCAAGTTATGAAACCTTGGCCAGTAAAACCCCTTAAAACTCAAGCTTCACGTTGTATGGATTGTGGAATTCCATTCTGTCACCAAGGCTGTCCGCTTGGCAATTTAATTCCCGATTGGAACGATCTTGTTTATCGTGATCAGTGGATGGAGGCGATTGAACGTTTGCATGCTACTAATAATTTTCCTGAATTCACAGGTACTCTTTGTCCAGCACCTTGTGAAGGCTCTTGTGTCTTAGGGATTAATGATGATCCAGTTTCAATCAAAGCTGTAGAGTTATCAATAATTGATAAAGCTTGGGAAAATGGGTGGATTAGACCTGAGCAAGCAGAAGTTCTTACGGGCAAAAAAATTGCAATTGTTGGTTCAGGGCCTGCCGGATTAGCTGCGGCACAGCAACTCGCTCGAGCAGGTCATGAGGTTACTGTGTTTGAGAGAGATGATCGTGTAGGTGGGCTTCTACGATATGGTATCCCAGAATTTAAGATGGAAAATAAACAGATCGATCGAAGATTAAATCAAATGGAAGCAGAAGGTGTTATTTTCAAAACCAATAGTCATGTTGGTAAAGATTTATCTATTGAAACTTTAAAAAATGATTTTGATGCATTAATACTCACTGGAGGAGCCTGTGATGCAAGAGACTTGAAAACATCAGGTCGTGAATTGAAAGGTATCCATCAAGCGATGGATTTCTTGCCAATGCAAAATAAACTTTGCGAAGGTGATGAAAAGAATGATGATTTTATAAGTGCAAAAAATAAGCATGTCATAATAATAGGCGGGGGTGATACAGGAGCTGATTGTTTAGGAACATCTAATAGACAAGGCTGCAAGTCAGTACATCAACTAGAAATTATGCCAAAGCCACCACAAAGTAGAAGTGAAGATAACCCCTGGCCTGAGTGGCCAAGAATTTTTAGAACTGCTTCTGCACATGAAGAAGGTGTTGAGAGAGTTTATTCCGTAAATACAAAGCGCTTTGTCGGTGATGATAAAGGCAATGTAAAAGCCCTTCAGGTAGTTGATGTAGAAATGAAAAACAATAATGGTCAGATTAGTTTTGAAGAAATCAAAGGAAGCGAAAAAGAACTTCCTTGTGATCTAGCTTTATTAGCTATGGGATTCTTAGGTCCAGAAAAACCAGGCATGATTGAGCAGTTAGGGTTAGAGCTTGATAGCCGTGGCAATGTTGCAACTGATACAACTACATGGATGACAAGTGTTGATGGTGTTTTTGCTGCTGGAGATATGAGACGTGGACAAAGTTTAATCGTTTGGGCAATTGCAGAAGGACGTAGCGTTGCTTCTGCAGTTGATAAACATCTAATGGGCTACACTGATTTACCAAAGCCAGTCTAATTTAAATAATATATTTATTAATTAAAAAAGTAATTAATAATTATTTTTTTTAGATACAGCAAGATATCGCCAAGTAAGTAAGATGGCGCCTAAAGTCAAAGCCAATACAAGTGCCGCCCATATATATTTAGGGGGCGCCTTGTATGTTACCGCTGCCAAATAAGCCAATGGAAAACCTATAACCCAAAAAGCAAAAATATTTATTGCCATTGGCATTGCTGTGTCTTTGTAACCACGCAACGCTCCAGCAGCTCCAATTTGAATCCCATCGGCAATTTGAAATATAGCTGCCATTAAAAGCAAACCAGCGGCTATGCCCATTACATCAACATCATCAGTATAAAGATCAACAATAGAATCTCTAAATATAAATAAAAAAATTGCTGAAATAACCATAAAACAGGTACAAAACAATATCCCTAGCCAACCGCTATATTGAGCTTCACGCAATTTACCTGCGCCAATTAATTGGCCCACTAATACGGTAGTTGCACCACTTAAAGATAGTGGGATCATAAAAGTTGTTGATGCAAAATTAATAGCTATTTGGTGGGCAGCAGCAATATCTGTACCGCGAGTTCCCATCAGAATGGTGATAGCAGAAAAGAGACCAGCCTCAGCAGTTATGGTAATTGCAATTGGAACACCTAGAAAAATAATTTCTCTAAATACATCAAATCTTAGTGGCGCAGCTCGTGAAAAAAGGTCAAATTGTTGATAATATTTATTTCTAACTACAAACCAGATTAGAAAAAACATAATAATCCACATTGTAATAGCACTTGCATAGCCGCAACCAACTGCTCCTAGTGCTGGAAAACCAAAGTGGCCAAACATCAGGACATAGTTAAGAAAAACATTACAGATCAATGAAAATAATGATGTGTAAATTATTGGTCGTAAATAACCAATTCCTTCGGTCATAAAGCGTAGTGCTAAAAAAACAAAGATTGCTGGGGCGCCAAATGTAACAGCATTAACATAACCAACAGTCATTTCACGAAATTCGGGATCAATGCCAAAATATTCTAATAAAGGTGCAGCGGCAAATTGTCCTAACAATAATATTGGAATACTTAAAATTACACCCAAATAAATCCCCTGCCGCATATAACGACCGATGAGAGCATAATTTCCTGCACCAAAATGCCTTGCTACTATGGGCGATAACGCCATTAATACACCAAGACAAAATAAAAACCCAACAAACCAAAAACTACTTCCAACAGCTACTGCAGCCAATTCTCTAGCGCCAATACTTCCTGCCATAACAGCATCTGCAAAAGCAATTCCAGCTATTGATAGATTATTTACTATCAATGGTCCGCCAATAAGTAATAAAGTCTTTATTTGTGTTTTGTATTCTTTAAGACTAATTATATTCATTAGTGTATGTTAACTTACGATTTAGCTTTTGAGTGCTATTTAATTTAAAAATTTAGTGATAAACCATTAGGGAGAAAAAATATGCTGCACAATCAACAATCGAAACGAGTCGCAGTAATAGGTGGTATACGAACTCCTTTTTGTAGATCCCATTCGGCTTACAAAAAATGTACAAATAAAGATCTGATGTCTGCTGCACTTAAAGGTTTAGTGGAAAAGTATGACCTTAGAAATGAAGCCCTTGGAGAAGTTGCTCTAGGTGCTCTAATAAAGCATTCAAATGATTGGAATCTCGCTAGAGAGAGTGTTATTGAGTGTGGCTTATCTATGAGAACTCCAGCATTTGATTTACAGCGTGCGTGTGGAACAAGTCTTGAAGCAGCTATATTAATAGCAAATAAAATTTCACTAGGTCAAATTGATTCTGGCATAGCAGGTGGTACAGACAGCATTAGTGATACACCAGTGGTTTACCCAGCGGAATATCGTAATCTCCTAATGGAGATTCATTGTGCAAGATCGCCTATAGATCGTATTAAGTCAGTTTTAAAGATTCGGCCAAAACATTTTAAACCACAATTTCCGGGTGTTTCAGAGCCTCAAACCGGACTATCCATGGGTGAAAGCACAGAATTAATGGCAAAGACTTGGAACATTGATCGCAAAAACCAGGATCAACTAGCATTTAATAGCCATTGCAAGGCGGCGGCGGCTTATGAGGCAGGTTGGTTTAATGATTTAGTGGTCCCTTTTAACGGAGTAGAAAAAGATAATAATATTCGTAGTGATACAACACTAGATAAGCTTTCCATGCTCAAACCTGTTTTTGATAAAAGTAACAATGGGACCATGACTGCTGGAAATAGCACACCCCTGACTGATGGTGCCGCAGCGGTTCTTTTAGCATCAGAGGAATGGGCTAAAGAGAAAAAATTACCAATAATGGCATATCTTACATTCGTCCAAGCTAGTGCAGTTAATTTTGTTGATGATGAAGGTCTGTTAATGGCGCCAGCTTATGCAGTTTCAGATATGCTAAAGAAAGCAAATCTAAAACTTCAAGATTTTGATTTTTACGAGATACATGAAGCTTTTGCCGCACAAACATTAGCAACACTAGAATCATGGAAATCTGAAGATTTTTGTCGCAGCAAGCTTGAAAGAAATGAGCCTATGGGATCTATTGATTTTAATAGACTCAACATTAAAGGTGGGAGTATTGCAATTGGTCATCCATTTGCGGCAACTGGTGCCAGAATTGTAGCAACAATGGCCAAACTACTTAATGAAAAAGGTTCGGGTCGAGGTCTAATTTCAGTTTGTACAGCAGGAGGAATGGGGGTTACAGCTATTATGGAAACTGAAAAATAATTTTACCTTCTAGATTCTAAGCTTATTGCTTTGAAAGATAGTTTTTCATATGAAAATTTGCGTTCTTTAATTAAAAAATTAAACTTTTTCTTCCAATCAAGATGGATTCCAAGATCTCTACCTGATGGTGGTTTAATTTCAATTATCACATCATAAAGATCATCAGTTTTTCCAGGTAACTTTATATTTTGTGCATAATGAAAATTATCTGTAATGTTTAAATGAGGAGTAAGTTTTACTTTAAGAAGATTTCCATTTAAATTTTTTATTGTTGCAATTACATCCAAATAAGGAATAAATCCACCATCAGGCGATCCTTTGGGACTATCTTTAGACCAATTAATTAACATTTCTATATGTATATCAGTTTTATTTTCTTCGAGAAATTTATTTTGTGGAAAAATCTTATCTCTAGGGGCTGCTTCAAAAATGACTTTTATTCCATTATCTAATTGCTCCTCGCCAAATATCATTTCAGCAGCATGGATAGATGAAGGAAGAGAAATTGTTAATATCAATGCTTTTAAAAAATAAAACATTAGTTAATCTCCGTTTATTTATAAAATATCTCAACAGGATTTTAGAGTATTTTATTTAAAAGATTTATTGCGGGCTTTAAATATGTTGGACCAAAAAGATTTAGATGATTAAGCACATGATAGAGTTGATAAATTTTAAGTCTTTTCTGGTGCCCTTGACGCAATGGCCAGCAAGACTCATAAGCTTCGTAAAAATTTTTTCCAAAACCTCCAAACAGCATTGTCATTGCTAAGTCAGTCTCTCTATCACCAAAATAAACTGCAGGGTCAAATACTATGGGACTCTCCATATAGCTACCCCAATTTCCAGCCCAAAGGTCTCCATGAAGCAATGATGGCTCGATCTTACTGGAATCAAAATACAAAGGTAATTGTTCTATGAGAATAGCTCCAAGCTGCTGCAACTTTCCTGAAAATCCATTGTCATAAGCTAGTTTCAATTGATATTGAAGACGATTTTCTCTAAAAAAATTAACCCAATCTTTCGAAGAATTATTTATTTGTGGGGTTAGCCCTATAGTGTTATCTCGAAACCAACCAAAATTTTTAGAAGTTGTTCTATGTAATTCAGCAAGTTGCTCTCCAAAAGAAGCTTCAATAATCTTATTTGGTGATTTAATATCAATCCATTCGAGTGCTAAATAATTTTCAGAATCTGTTTTTCCAAATCCGATAACTTCAGGAACTCTAACTGAATCTGTTTTAGAAATTTCCAATAAACCATCAACTTCTGCTGAAAAAATTTCATTAAAATTAACTGAACATGTCTTAATAAAGAGGTCCATGTTATTACTACGAAGTTTCCAAGTTGAGCTAGCGATCCCATTATTTTGACAAATAGGGACAGGAGTACCGCTGCAGTTTAATTGATTAAAAATGTAATCCCAGTCAGGTATTTTCATTTTTTTTAATATAGATTTTAGAAACACGTTCAGCTTGACGACGTAGGGCTGTCCCGACTCCAGTTTCGTCAAATAGTTCATTAATTTCCTTAAGCTTTGGTATGGAAGGCCTCAGAAGTTGCTCAACACTAACCATTGGTGCATCGCATGCAATACCCGTTAATTGTCTTGCAAGATATGCATCTTTTTTATGACGATAGAGTTTTTCACCAAGAGTCTTAGATCCCCTAATATTTAATTCTTGAACTCTATCTAAATTTTTATAAATGCTATTTAAATCACTAAAGTGTCTTAATAAAGATATCGCAGTTTTTTTTCCAACACCTGGTACACCCTTAATGTTATCAACAGCATCACCTGCTAAAGCGAGGAAATCTGCTATTTGTTCTGGCCACACACCAAATGAATCAATAATTTTTTCATAGCCCAATTTACCTTTTCCGGCAAAATCCCAAAAGAAATCATCTTTTTCTAACAATTGAGTGAGATCTTTATCTCGCGTCACAATAGTAGATGGTCGGCCATTTCGACGGCCATGATGAACTAATGTGCCAATTAGATCGTCGGCTTCGTATTTTGGGCTGCTATGCTCCATTAAGCCAAGAGCTCTTATAAATCGTCGACACTGTTCAAACTGCCTTATTAGCTCTGGAGGAGCAGGCTCTCTATTCGCTTTATATTGAGGATAGATTTTGGTACGAAAACAATCAGTCATGCTTTCATCAAATAACACAGCAATGTATTCTGGCGACGTGCCTTCTAAAAAATCACCGATGAAACGGCAAAATCCATAAAATGCATTAATAGGGTTGCCATTAACATCAACCATATCGTCTGGCATTGAATAATGCGCACGAAAAACATAAACACTTGCATCAATTAAATATTGCACAAAATAACTTTATAAGACATTCCAACAAAATCAGATTTTAAAAGCTGCTGTGAAATTTCTGATGCAATTCCAGTGATCATGTTTGATCCTCATAAAATGATGTCGATTATGCTTAATCATAGAGCCTTCAAAACTTCATCTAGTGTTTCTTTAGCATCGCCGAATAACATACGGGTATTTTCTTTAAAAAAGAGTGGGTTTTGTACACCCGCATATCCAGTTGCCATGCTGCGCTTCAAAACAATTGATATCTTACCTTTCCAGCATTCGAGTACTGGCATTCCTGCAATTGGACTATCGGGGTCAGTTAATGCTGAAGGATTAACTATGTCATTAGCACCGATAATAACTGAAACATCAACCTCCGGAAAATCTTCATTTATCTCATCCATCTCATAAACAATATCATATGGTACTTTTGCTTCTGCCAATAAGACATTCATATGACCTGGCATACGACCCGCGACAGGATGAATACCAAATCGTACATTGATGTTTTTCGCTCGTAATGTCTTTGTTATTTCGTACACTGTATGTTGAGCTTGTGCTACTGCCATGCCATAACCTGGAATTATCATGACTTCTTTTGCATTAGTCAGAAGCTTACTTGCTTCAAGCATATCAATAGGATCAATCTCACCCTGATCTTCTTGACCTGTTGTTAAAGAATTTCCGCCGCTTGTTCCAAAGCCACCAGCAATTACTGCAATAAATTTTCGATTCATTGCTTTACACATTATGTAACTTAAAATTGCTCCACTTGATCCAACCAAAGCTCCCGTGACGATTAATAAATCATTTCCTAACATAAAACCTGTGGCAGAAGCTGCCCAGCCAGAGTAACTATTCAACATAGACACCACAACAGGCATATCAGCCCCACCTATAGCCATTACCATATGAATACCAATAAGCAGTGCTATCAAAGTCATCACAATCAAGGGTTCGATACCGCTACCTGCAGCAGATTGTGAAACAAATTTAAAACAAAATATTATTGTGCCAAAAAGGAGGCCTAAATTAAGAATATGTCGGCCCGGTAAGGTGAGAGGTTTTCCACTTATGCGACCCGACAATTTTCCAAATGCAATAACTGAACCTGAAAAGGTAATAGCTCCAATAAATATACCAATGTATGTTTCGATATCATGGATAGTCAGCTCTGTTCCGGTAAAAAGTATGAGCCTATTAGGGTCCATAAAACTTGCATAACCAACTGCAACAGCTGCTGCACCAACAAGACTATGCAGAACTGCAACAAGCTCTGGCATTTGTGTCATTTGAACTCGGCGAGCAAGTATGACGCCTATACTACCCCCTATTAGTAATGCTGTTATTAATATTTCAAAATGTCGTTCTACAACACCAAGAATTGTCGCTAAAAGAGCAATGGTCATGCCAATGATGCCATACCAGTTACCACGCCGCGCAGTTTCTTGATTAGACAGGCCGCCTAATGCCAGAATAAAAAGAATTATCGCAATGATGTACGACATCGTAACTATACCTTGACTCATCATTTCAACCTCACTTACGGAACATTTCGAGCATGCGATGAGTAACTGCAAAGCCGCCCGCTATATTAATACTTGTTAAGAGTACTGTTATTGCTGCAATCCACATAATCGTCTCATTAACTGAGCTAATTTGTAATAAAGCCCCAATTACAATTATGCTTGATATTGCATTAGTCACACTCATCAAGGGCGTGTGTAATGCAGGTGAAACATTCCAAATAACCATATAACCAACAAAACAAGCTAATACAAATACTCTAAAATGAGACATAAAAGATTCTGGTAAAACTGCTCCAAGCCCGAGCAAGACAAGACCGCTTATAATCATGGCTATAATAGGACCTACGGTAGATGGTTTTTCTGCAACTACTTCTGGTACTGGATTTGTTTCAATTGCCTTAGGTGCTGCTGAAATTTTTGGAGCAGGTGGTGGAAAGGTGACTTTACCTTCTTTGCAAATTGTCGCACCTCTAACGACTTCATCATCAAAATTATTTACAATCTTTCCATCCTTATCTGGTGTCATGTCAGTTAGTAAATGACGTAAGTTAGTTGCATATAACTGACTTGACTGTGCTGCCATTCTACTTGGTAAATCTGTGTAGCCAACTATAGAAACACCATTTTTTGTCTTTATAATTTTATCAGCTTCAGTTAACTCACAATTGCCACCTTGTTCTGCTGCAAGATCAATTATGACACCACCATCTTTCATTGAATGGACCATATCAGCAAGAATTAATTTAGGTGCTGGTCGCCCTGGGATTAATGCGGTGGTGATAATGATATCAACTTCTTTAGCTTGCTCTCTAAATAGCGCCATCTCTGCATCAATAAATTCTTTACTCATTGTTTTGGCATAACCGCCCTCACCAGAACCATCTTCATCTTCTTCAAAATCTAGCATCAAAAAATCAGCATCCATGCTTTCAACTTGCTCTTTTACTTCTGGCCGAGTATCAAATGCACGAACAATTGCACCCATACTTTTGGCTGCACCAATAGCTGCAAGACCGGCAACACCCGCTCCAATAACCATGACTATAGCAGGTGGCACTCTACCAGCAGCTGTAATTTGACCAGTAAAAAAACGTCCAAAATGTTGGGCAGCTTCAACAATTGCGCGATAACCAGCAATATTTGCCATGGAACTAAGTGCATCCATTTTTTGTGCACGAGATATCCTTGGAACACTATCCATTGCGATTGCGGTTACACCGCGATCTGTTAATTCTTTCAAAAGTTCAGGATTTTGCGCAGGCCATATAAAACTAATTAAAGTTTGACCATCAGCTAATTTAATAGTTTCAGCGCCTTCTGGCGCTCTTACTTTAAGAATTATCTGAGATTTTGACCAAATATTATCTGCTGTTGTAATTTCGCAGCCAGCGGCTTTGTAGAAATTATCTGGAAAATTAGCTGTAGCGCCTGCCTGTGATTCAACTGCTACCTCATAACCAATCTTGATGAGTTGAGCAGCTACATCTGGTGTTGTTGCAACTCGTTGCTCTCCATTATGAATTTCTCTTGGAATCCCAATTTTCATAAAATTTCTCCATTTATAACTAGGAATTCTAACGGAGGAAAGCAGCAGGTACAAAGAAACTCTGAAAAATATTCATCAAGTATTAGTTTTTTGAAGCTCGCAAATATTGATTAAGCGACATACCATGTTAAAAATAATATTTGTCCTAAAGATAATAAAAGAATTGTGAGAAAAAAATCCATACTTAAAATTGCTATTAATGTTCCTCTATCGCGCGAATTTGACTACTGGGCTCCATCTTTTGGGCCCTTACCAGAAATTGGTCAACGTGTATTGGTGCCTTTTGGGAAACAGCAAAAAGTTGGTTTGATAGTAGGTTTTGCTGATCATTCCGAAATACCTAACAAAAAACTCAAACAATGTATAAAAATTCTTGATAGTGAACCAATTTTTTTTAAAGAAACCATATGGTTGATAAAATTTACAAGTAATTATTATCATCACCCTATTGGTGAAGTTGTTGCTGCAGCACTTCCAATTTTGTTGCGCCAAGGTAAATCATTTCATTCAAATATTATAAAATATTCTACAAATCAAGAAAGCCGCTCTATTGATATTCAAAGCTTAAAAAAACGCGCACCTAAACAAGCAAAATTATTAAAAATTTTACGTAATGCCGGCCAAGACGGTTTAGATAAAGATCAATTAAATGAAATTTTTCCGGGTTGGCGAAATGCAAAAGATGGTTTATTAAAAAAAGATTTAATATCTTTATTTGAATGTAGTGCCGAGAAATTAAAAGAGAAAGTAAAAATTCTAAATGAACCAGTTTTTTCTCTGAATAGATATCAAAAAAATGCTTTATCTGAATTACGTCTTAAAAATAGTTTTGATGTCTATTTATTAGATGGAGTTACAGGCAGCGGTAAAACAGAAGTTTATTTACAACGAATTAAAGATATCCTTGAACAAGGCAAGCAGGTTCTTGTTTTGGTTCCTGAAATTGGCTTGACGCCACAGCTTGTTAAAAGACTTTCTAATCGCCTCGGAATAAAGCCAGCATTACTACATTCAGGATTAAAAGATCGTATAAGACTAGATGCTTGGCGTGCAGCTCAGTCAGGGGCATCAAAACTTGTTGTTGGTACGCGCTCAGCAATTTTTACACCTATGAAAGAGCTTGGCCTAATAATAGTTGATGAAGAGCATGATCAGTCGTTTAAACAACAAGAAGGACTTCGTTACTCAGCCCGCGATCTTGCGATTGTAAGAGCTAAGAATCAAAATATTCCAATCATTTTAGGAAGCGCAACCCCATCTCTTGAGATGCTTCAACATTGTAGAAATGAAGTATATAAACATTTAATTTTACCAATACGTGCTGGTGAAGCAAAACCACCTACTTTTAATTTAATAGATATTTCTCGCTCCCCCACAGAAGATGGAATAAGCGAACCTTTATCACAAGAAATACAGAAAACTTTAGATAAACAAGAACAAGTTTTGATTTTTTTAAATCGTCGTGGCTTTGCACCTGCATTAATTTGTAAATCTTGTGGACATATTGTTTATTGTGAACGCTGTGATTCTAGATTAACAGTTCATTTAAAAAGTCAGCAGTTACGTTGCCACCATTGTGGTGACATTCGGCATTTAGTTAAAAAATGCGAAAAATGCGGTGAAGTTGTCAAACCTTTAGGTGAAGGAACCGAAAGAATTGAAGAAGCTCTCAAAAATCGTTTTCCAAAAGCAACAGTAAAACGGATTGATAGCGATACTACACAAGTAAGGGGCTCACTAGATAAAGCAATACAAAGTGCTAATTCAGGTGAAGCAGATATTTTAGTTGGAACACAAATGCTATCAAAGGGTCATCATTTTCCAACTCTTACATTGGTCGGCATAATTAATGCTGATCAAGGGCTATTCGGTACAGATTTTCGCTGTGGGGAACGCATGGCTCAATCAATTATCCAGGTTGCTGGTCGCGCTGGTCGCGCTGATAGTGTCGGGAAAGTTCTCATCCAAACCGCTTTTCCTGAAAATAAATTTTGGCATACTTTACTCAATGGTGGATATAAAAAAATATCTGAGATTGCATTAGCTGAACGAGAAAGCACTCATTGGCCGCCGTTTACTTATCTTGCTCTGATACGGTCTGCCGCTTATCAATATTCTGATTCTTTCAGTTTTTTAAATAGAATAAAAGAAAGTTTAAAAAATAATACTGACTCAAAATTAAAGGTTCTAGGCCCAGTAGAAGCTCCAATGGCTCGTAAAGCGGGTCGTTATAGAACTCAACTATTATTGCAAAGTAATGATCGTGCAACTTTGCATCATTCTTTAAGAGAAATACGATATATGATGGAAAATGATCTTGTAAGTCGAAAAACTCGCTGGTCTATTGACGTTGATCCGATTGAACTTTTTTAAGTAGACCTATACAGCTACTTATATACGAGTAGAATCTTCATTTTGCTTTAAAATTTGAGAAACAATGAAAAAAATTATTATAAAATTAATCCAAAAATCTCTTCAAAAACTTCCTGATCTATCAGAAGCGGCAACAAAGATATCAATTGAAACAACAGTTGAAAGATCGCGTAATAATCAACATGGGGATTTCGCTTGTAATATTGCAATGCAACTTGCAGGTAGCGTTCACAAAAAACCTAGGGAGATAGCAGTTGATATTATTAAAGCAATTGATAAAAATAATAAAATTCTAAAAATTGAAATTGCTGGACCGGGTTTTATAAATTTTTATTTAAGTCCACAAGCTTTCCATGAGGAGTTTGATAATATCCTTAAATATGGAAAATTATATGGTCGCCAGTCAAAAAGAAATTCCCCAAAAATTTTACTAGAATTTATATCTGCGAACCCAACAGGACCACTGCATGTGGGTCATGGACGACATGCAGCATATGGTGCTTCTGTTGGCAATTTATTAGAAGCTGCTGGCTATGAAGTTTATCGTGAATATTATGTTAATGACGCTGGAAGACAAATAGATATCCTTGGGACTAGCGTTTGGATCCGGTGGCTACAATCAATTGAATTAGAAATTCCATTTCCTACTGGGGGTTATCACGGTAAATATATAAATAATATTGCTAACGAAATTGGTACTGCCGTTTTCGTAACTCCAAAATTAAAAGATATATTAGATGGTTTGCCAAAAGATATGCCTGAGGGTAATGCAGATATATATATTGATGCATTAACGGTTAATGCAAAAAAAATATTAGGAGATGCAAACTTTGATCAGATTTGCTGCCACGCGCTCAATTCAATTCAAAATGAGATTAAAGATGATCTAAAAGAATTTGGTGTGTTATTTGATAATTGGTATTCCGAGAGAAGTTTAGCTGATACTGGACGAATTGATACCGCATTAGAAATGCTAAGAAAGAAAGGAATGTTATACAAAAAAGATGGTGCCACTTGGTTTTCAGCAACTCAGTATGGTGACGATAAAGACCGCGTTGTTATTAGAGCAAATGGTATGAAAACATACTTTGCTTCTGATATTGCTTACCACTTTGATAAACGAAGTCGTGGTTTCGATCATTTATTGAATATCCTTGGTTCTGATCATCATGGATATATAAGTCGACTACAAGCTGGTCTCGAAGCAATAGGTCATCAAGGGAGTGATTTAGAAGTAGAGCTTGTCCAATTTGTTTCTTTGTATCGCAATGGAGAAAAAATGCAAATGTCGACTCGTTCAGGTCAGTTCGATACATTGCGACAACTTCGTGCTGAAGTAGGTAATGATGCCGCTCGTTTTTATTACGTAATGCGTTCTAATGACCAACATTTAGACTTTGATCTTGATGTTGCTAAGATGCAGTCAAATGATAATCCAGTTTTTTATATTCAATATGCTCACGCCAGAATATCTAGGGTGTTTAAAAAAGCAGAAGAACTAAAAATGAATTGGCATGTTGATCAGAAAAAGAGAGGGTTATCAACATTAGTTAATGAGCATGAAAAATTGCTAATGTCAGCGTTATGTCAATTTCCAGAAATTATTGAACTTGCTGCAAAAAATCGAGCTCCGCAAATATTAGTGCGTTATTTGCTTGACCTCGTAGGTTATTTTCACTCTAACTACAATGCTAATAAAGTTTTAGTTGACGACGAAGAGCTTCGTAATGCGCGTCTTACATTATATGCTGCAATTAAATGTGTTATTGCAAATGGATTAGACATCCTTGGTGTATCTGCACCAGAAAAAATGTAATAAAAGTTCATGAAAAATATTAATCGCTATAAAAAAAAGAAAGGTTACCCAGGTTGGTTATGGATGTTTTTTGGTTTATTGATTGGACTTTCTTTAACTTTGTCAATTTATATCAAAGATAACAAGCTAATAATCAAAGAGAGCAATTCAGTTGAAGCTCCTATAGAAATTCGAAATTCAAAAGAAAAAGATTTGAAACCTAAATTAAATAAAAATATGAAAGAAAAATTTATTGAAGATCGCTTTGATTTTTATAAGATGTTGCCAGCTTTTGAGATAATCATTACAGATGAAGATTCATCTCCTAATCTAAACATAAAACCAGATACGATAAGTAACCCTGGAGTTTATCTTTTACAAGCAGGAGCTTTCTCGACACGCTTTGATGCTGATAGAAGAAGCGCTGAACTCAAATTGCATAAGATCAACTCACATATTCAGCATGCAATAGTAAATGATAGAAATTTTTTTAGGGTCTTTATTGGACCTATTGGTAACCTTGAGGAACTAAATAAATTAAGGGAAATTCTTTGGAGAGCAGAGATTGATGTTATGCACATCAAGATTGGTGATTAATTTAATTTACATTGTGGAAAAATTAGCCATCATTTCCAGCTGACTTAAAGTCCACGCCCAATGATCTTAGTTTTCTGTAAAGGTGGGTTCTCTCCATGCCTACTCGTTTTGCTAATTGCCCAACCTTGCCATCACATAATACAAGTTGTTGTTGAAGATATGAGCGCTCAAATTTCTCACGTGCTTCTCGCAATGTAAGAGATAAAAGATCTTGCTTAACAAGAGGCACATCACTAGGGATAGCCTTGCTAATCTCAGTTTCAACCTCTTCTATAGAAATATCATCTTCTTTTCCTGATGATAATAATAGACGTACAAGATACTTTAATTCACGAATATTATCGGGCCATGGATAGTTACGAAGTCGGTTTTGTGCTGCAACACTAAATCGACGAAATGTTAATTGCTCAACATCTACAAGCTTATCTACGTAATAGCTTAATAATTCTGGTACATCTTCTGAATACTCTCTAAGCGGCGGAACCTGAAGGTTGAAGGTATTTATTTTTGAAACAAGATCTTTTCGCAAATTTCCATTTGTTAGATAAAGTTCATATTTTTCATTTACAGTTGCAACAATTCTTGCATTAAGCTTTATGGAGCCAAACCCACTAACACGCTTGAATTGTCCTTCCTCAAGAACGCCCAATATAATTTTTTGAACTTTATTATCAAGGTCTGAAATTTCATCAAATACCAGGGTACCACCGTATGCGCTTTCCAATAAACCAATGGATATTTCACCATTATTTTCATGGCCAAATAGTTTTTCTTCGGCATTAGATTCAGTTAATGAAGCGGCCGTAACATTGATTATTGGATCATTTGCTCGCTTACTTAGCGCATGAATATAACGCGCGAAAGCACCGCGACCCGTTCCTGGTTCGCCTACAACTAAAACTGCTCCATCATGATTAGCATATTGCTGAAGGCGCTCACGAAGGGATTTCATAACTTTGCTTCTACCAACAGGAGCAAGCAAAGAGGGTGAAAGGTTGTTAACTGCTTTTGAAAGCATTCCAGAAGAATTAAGTGCTGCCTCTACCGTACGAAGTAATTTTGCAAGGGAAAGGGGTTTTTCAACAAAGTCAAAAGCACCTAATCTTGTTGCTTCAACAGCCGTGTCAACAGTTCCATGGCCAGACATTATTACTACCGGACAATTAAGATAGCCTTTATCAGACCATTCCCGAA
This sequence comes from Gammaproteobacteria bacterium, assembly GCA_002685275.1. The sequence continues at coordinate 30,428 of NYWX01000042.1, read as the reverse complement.
GCAAAGTAATACCATCTGTATCTGGCATCCAGATGTCCAATAAAATTAAATCGAATTTCCTATTTTCATGAGCAATGCGAGCTTCACTTGCATCTGCAGCAATTGTTACTTGATAACCTTCATCTCCAAGAATGTCTTGTATTGATGCCCGAATATCAGCTTCATCATCTACAACTAATACATGAGGATTATTCATACTTGGCCCCTCCTAGCTTCAGATCTTCCTGGCGACCTAGCAATCATCTTTTCTCTTGAAGCCTCGTTTAACGGCAGATATATGTTAATCATGGCACCGCCATTCTTTCTGTTTTTAGCACTAATTGTGCCAATATGCTCTTCTACTAATTTCTTTACTATTGCAAGACCTAAACCTGTTCCTTTTGGTTTAGTGGTCACATATGGGTCAAAGATTTGATTAACTGATTCAGTTTTGAACCCTGGACCATTATCCTCTACACGTATTTGAACCATTTTTATATTATCGATTTCAGCTGCACCAATTTGCACATCAATGCAACCATCAACAGTCCCTTCTAATGCTTCGACAGCATTACGAATAAGATTATGAAAGATCTGACGCACACGCCCTACATCACCTTCAACCAAAGATATTGTTGAGTCTGATGTCAGAGAAATTGAAACTTCATTTTCCTGAGCTCTATATAAATCCACAATTTCATGAGCAAGTTTATCAATGTCAAAAAAACTAATATCCATAATAGGTGCTCGAGCATAATCACCAAAGGCATTGACCATTTCCTTCATTGCCTCAACTTGTTGCACAATTGTATGTGTTGCTCGATCAAGTATTTGAGCTTCCTCCTCGTCCATGGAGCTCAAGTATTTGCGACGCATACGCTCTGCGGATAATTGAATTGGAGTTAATGGATTTTTTATTTCATGTGCAAGTCTACGAGCAACCTCGCCCCACGCAGCATCACGTTGGGCCTGTAATAGAGCGGTGATATCGTCAAAAACAATTACAAATCCAGCTGCATTATTTTCATCATTAGGCAATGTTATGCAAGCACAAGTTAATACGCGTCTACCTATTTCTTCACGTAGTACAATTTGTTCGCGCCATTCAGTTTCACCAGCATCAAGGTGGCCACAAACAATCTCAACAAACTGCTCCATTAGTGGCTTGCCCTTAGAAATTTTTCTAATTGATTTTCCAACTTTGGCTTCCAAATTAATCCCTAAAATAGAGCCAGATGCTTGATTAGCTGTACGTATTTTTAAATCAGATTCAAGCGCAAGAACACCAGTGGATAGTCTAGCTAGAATTACCTCCAAATTAGTTCGCTCTGCTTCAATTAAAGCTTGACTTAGCGTTGCCTCATGACGCGCTGTAGCGAGACGTTGGGTCATATCATTAAATGAACTCACCAAAAATCCAATTTCATCTCGAGCTGGCGTTGGTAAGCGAGTATCAAAATTTCCCATTGCAACAGCTTGTGTGCCTGCTACTAAATCTTGAATTGGAGCAACTAATCTCCGTGATAAAACAAAGGCCCCATAAAGTGCTGCTAATAAACTCAACAATAAAACAAACGTTAACGTGATGGTTAGTAAATCTTTCAGGTCTTCACGAAAAAAAACAAGTTGCTGATATTCTGAAAATGAATTTTCAACACTGCCAATCATATCTCCAAGGCGCTCGTCTACAGGAAAATGAGCTTGAATAACCCTAGTTTTACGAGCTTGATTTCCTCTGTATATAAATGAAATTGCAGTTCGTATTTCAGAGGTGCCTGTACTTAATGGCTCCAAACTTACAAATGGTCGCTTTTGTTGTATCTGTAGAGAAACTTCTTCGCTTAAAGGTTTTGGGAAAGCAGCTGTAGGTGAATCTGAACTAGTAGCAAGCATTCTATTGTTATCGCCGTATAGAGTCATCTCGCTAGCTCCGCTCTCCCTGCGCATCAAGCTCAACTCAAACACCACTTGACGATCTGGTAAGACTGCTAGTTTTTGTGCGACTTGTGTTGTTGCATATAAATGTTGACGCTTACGAAATTCAATTGCAGCTTGACTAAGTTTAATTGCATTCTCAAGACCTTCTTCAACTTGAACATTAAACCAACTATCAATACCACGGTTGATAAATTGAATTGAAAAATAAAATACTATAATCAGGGGCAGTACAGCCAGGCCAACAAACATTCCCACCATGCGAGCTTTTAATTTTGCGCCAGGCACGTTGCCGCGATAATCTCGCAGTAACTTCCAAAGATTTGCTATTAGAAGAAGCAATAAGATCAGGCCACCAGCTACGTTTATTATCAAAATGATGTCTTGCAGGCGATCAAGATCATCAGATCGTTGCACCGTTTGGGTAAGTAAAAACAACGCTGCTAAAACTAGTGAGACGCTGGCTACGCCCATTAAAGCAAAGATAATTCGTTTTAGCGTTCTAGCTGCCATTCAAACCATTCACTTTGAAGTTGCCACTGACCGCGCCAAAAAAATAATAATCTTAATGATGCTGGATATTGCTGTGTGTTAAGCATTGCTCGTAAACGCACTCGATACGATTTATCTGTGATTAATAATGCATCATCAATAATTGGAAGGTTTTGCACTCGTCCAAGTCTATTAAGTGCTGAATAAAGGGTAGCAAAACTATCTTGATCACCACTATTAAGATTTTTTACAATATATCGTTGGCTAAGTGGTCTATATTCGAGTGCATAACGGACAGCTAATTCCGCATCCACACTATCAGGAAAGAAGCGTTTTACACGAATAACCTGTATTTGCATTTCAATGGTTAATGACACACCACTTTCTAATGCAGCTAACGCCTCACTACTTAAAACAAGCTGTAAACGGGCATCTAATGTGTGAACATCATTAATTGGCTGAGTTATAGCAGAACGAACCTCGAAATATCCCTCTCGCTCAACAGCTTCCTCAGCAAGGCATTTGCTTGAAACAAATATTGCTAAAAATAATAAGAAGCAAATTTGTCTAATAAGAAACTTTGTTGAATAAAGATAAAACATTTATACCTTATAAGTTATTTTTCAATTTTTTTCAGAGCAGCATAATAAAACCCATCTAAATCTAATAAACCAGGTAAAATTTGAAAACCGTACTCTTTTTTTATCATTAAATCGCGGATGTTGTTATTTGGCAACAATTTGTTTTCCAAAGCATCATCATGATTACTTAAAAACACACTAATTACCTCATCATTTTCTTTTGAAAAGATTGAGCAAGTGGCATATAACAATGTACCGCCAGGCAACAACAAATCCCAAAGTTTATTCAATAAGGTAAGTTGTAAATTTGAGAGATTTTTAAGATCACTTAACCGACGTAATGTTTTTATATCTGGATGCCTTCGGATGACGCCTGAAGATGAGCATGGTGCGTCAAGAAGAATTGCTTCAAATTTAACACCATCCCACCAATCTTCAGGTTTTGAAGCATCAGCCTCTAAAATAGTTGCAGTTTTCCCAATTCTACGAAAATTTTCGCGTATGCTTAAAATACGTGATTGATTTATATCAATAGAAACTAAACTTAAATCATTTCCGGCAATTTCTAAGATATGACTGCTTTTTCCACCTGGCGCTGCACAAGCATCTAAGACACTATTCTTTGCATCTTTTAAAAGCCAGTGCGCTGCAATTTGAGCACCGGCATCCTGAACTGAAACCTCACCTGAATCAAAACCTGGAAGTTCACTTACTAACTGTGGTTTTTTTAAACAGACTGCATTATCAAAACCATCTATTTTATAAGCTTCAATATTTACTGAGCTTAATCTTTCGATATATTGATCTACAGTACACTTTGATGCATTTACTCTTAACCACATCGGTGCACGTTTATTATTGGCTTCTAGAATTTCTTGCCAATTACAAGCCCAATCTTTTTTAATAAGCTCAATCATCCAAGATGGATGGTTCCACTTGGCTTGTTCATCTTCGATTTCAAGCTTACTTATATTTTCACGCTCAAACCTTCTTAGACATGCATTTACTAAGCCTGCCAGTTCTTTACGTTTTAGCTTTTTAGCTGCTTCGACAGTTTCTGAAACCACAACATAATTAGGAATGTTTAACTTATAAAGTTGATAAAGACCAACTCCAAGCAAAGAATTTATGATTCGATCACGCTTACGAAGCGGTTTACTAATTAATTGTTCTATCCAATATTCTATTTGCCAACGGTATCTTAAGCAGCCGTAAGATAGCATTCTCAAAAGTGGTCGATCATCTACTGCAATACGCACTTCATTGTTTGCAATTGCTGCATCTAGAGATTGACCGCCATTAATCACAGCATCAATAATCTCAGCAGAGACTGCTCTTACATTTTCAGCAGCCAATTTTTTCACCGTAAATCAATTTGAGTAACAAATGTCTTTGCATCAGTTCGCTGTTTGCCGGGTAATTGCAGTAGCTCGAGTTTTAACGCACCACTTCCACAGGCAATAATCACGCCACTGGCATCATATTGTATAAATGACCCAGGTATACCAACATTATTATTAACAATGCTGGCTTTCCACACTTTTATCCTGGTTTCATTTTTCCCATAAAAAAAAGCGCCTGGCACTGGATTGTAAGCACGTATTTTTCTGTATAACTCAACTGCAGGCATCGACCAATCTAACATTGCGTCTTTTTTTTGAATTTTTGGTGCATATGTTGCCATTGAATCATCTTGTGCAATGCTAATTAGACTGCCATCTAATATTTTCGGCAAATCAGATAAAAGTGTTTTACTGCCAAGTAATGCTAATCGATCATGTAGCTCCCCTGCGGTTTCATTTTCATCAATATTTAATGAATTCATTGAATAAACTGGACCGCAATCAAGACCTGCACTCATTTGCATTAAACTAACACCCGTACACTCATCGCCAGCAACTATAGAGGCTTGAATAGGTGCGGCGCCTCGCCATCTCGGCAGTAAAGATGCATGAATATTTAAACAACCTAATCTTGGAATATCGAGGATTGATTGAGGTAAAATCAAGCCATATGCAGCAACAATCATAATATCTGGCTTTAATAAAGCTATCTCTTGTTTTGCGTCAGAATTTTTTAAAGAAAGTGGCTGTAATACTTTAATGCCTTTTTCTAGGGCATATTTTTTCACTTGGCTTGCAGTTAATTGTTGCCCACGACCAGCTGGCCTATCTGGCTGTGTTAAAACACCAACAACATCATAACCATTATCAACTAATGCTAATAATGAAACATATGCATATTCTGGTGTGCCAGCAAAAATGATACGGGGTTTATTCAAACATATATCCTTTTTTAACAAAAATAGGTTATTCAAAAAAATATTTATAAAGAAATATATGGTTTTCTAAGGAATCTATTTATAGCGCACTTTTTCGAGTTTCTTTCGAATTCGTAAACGCTTAATTTCAGATAAATAATCTACAAATAATTTACCGTTAAGGTGATCTATTTCATGTTGTATGCATACTGCAAGTAATCCATCAGCATCCAATTCTGCTTGAACGCCATATCGATCAAGAAAACAAACTTTAATAGATTCTGCGCGTTCAATCTCCTCATAAAACCCTGGAATCGACAAACAACCCTCCCCAGTCACAGTAAGGCCATCCTTTTCACGAATTTCAGGGTTAATCAAAACTAATGGTTCATCCTTGTCAGATGACACATCAGTCACTAAAAGCCGTTTATGAACATCTACCTGAGTAGCCGCTAAACCAATACCCGGTGCTTCATACATTGTTTCGAACATGTCATCAATTAATGCACGAACATTGTCATCGACACTTTCAATAGGCTTTGCCTTAATCCTGAGTCTCGGATCAGGAAATGTGAGAATATTAAGTTTTGCCATAAAATTAAATTAATTAGTTATTATTAGTTTTAAACAAAATACGTCTTATAAAAGCATAATATTAAGTAATAAAATATTAAGTAATAAAAGCTGATATAAGTTATTTGATTATAATACAGCAAAACTTTTTAATTCAGATTAATATAAGTAGATATTTACATTACATAGAGTAGTTGTTTTCTAAAATTCATTTTATTAATGAAACTTATTATTACTTACCTATTTATAAGGATTGACCCTGCGAATGAAAGAAAATGTCATTGATGTGTTGATGTATCTGTTTGAAAGTTATGTCGAAACTGAAGAAAATCCAGAAGCTAATCAAAATGAATTACGTTTAGAGCTCTTGCAGGCCGGGTTTAATGATGGTGAAATCGAAAATGCACTTCTTTGGTTAGATGAGTTAACAGGACATCAAAAAACTCTTAAATATGGCAACTTAGATTCGCATGGGATCCGTATTTATAGTAATTTTGAGCAAGAAAAGCTCGATTGTCATTGTCGTGGCTATATAGTTTACTTAGAGCAAATAGGGATATTATCACCACCACAGCGTGAATTGCTTATCGATCGATTGTTGGCTCTTGATTCAAATGATATTGATGTTGAACAAATTAAATGGGTTGTTCTGATGGTTTTATTTAGTCAGCCTGGACAAGAATTGAATTATGCGCGTATGGAAGACCTCATTTTTGACAAAAAAATGAGTTCTATTCATTGAACTAATTTCTTAATTCTCTTGACAGCTAGCTTTTAACCACGTAATTAAACCGCGGCACAATATGTTATTTAGTAATTTAATAAACGTAATTACAAAGGCATAAGCTAAAAAATGTCAAAAAATCTTGTAATAGTAGAGTCGCCTGCTAAGGCAAATACAATCAGTAAATATCTAGGTAAGGACTTTGATGTTCTCGCATCTTATGGCCATGTGCGCGATCTTGTACCAAAAAAAGGTGCTGTAAATACTGAAAATGAATTCGCTATGAATTATCAAATCATAGAGCGAAATGAAAAGCACGTTAAAGCAATAATTAAGGCATTAAAAAATGCTGAAGGTCTATATCTTGCGACTGATCCAGATCGTGAGGGCGAAGCAATTTCATGGCATTTAGTGGAGCTTTTAAAAGAAAAAGGTGTACTAGATAATATTGTAATTCATCGAGTTGTATTCCATGAGATTACAAAACAAGCTGTTCGTGATGCAGTGGTTAATCCGCGTGAGATTTCAACTCATCTTGTTGGAGCACAACAGGCAAGACGGGCATTAGATTATCTTGTTGGTTTTAATTTATCTCCATTGCTTTGGAAAAAGGTTCAACGTGGTTTATCTGCTGGACGCGTTCAAAGTCCAGCACTCCGCATGATCATAGAGCGTGAGCTGGAAATTGAAGCATTCAAAGCGGTTGAATATTGGTCGATTAAAGCTAATGTAAGTAAAAATGAACAGGGATTTATATCGAGACTTGTAAATTATAAAGGTAAAAAAGTAGAACAATTCAGCTTCAAAAATGAAGAAGAGGCACGAGAAGTTGAAAGCACTGTTATTAATGCTGCTTCTGGCACGTTAAATGCATTAAAAGTCACTAAACGCCAGCGTCGTCACAATCCGGCAGCACCATTCACAACATCTACTTTACAGCAGGAAGCTGCCCGTAAACTAGGCTTTAATACTCGTCGTACAATGAGTGTTGCACAAAAACTTTATGAGGGCATCGAGCTTCCAGGTGAAGATCAGGTTGGCTTAATAACTTATATGCGTACAGATTCGGTCACATTATCAGAAGTTGCATTAACTGAGATTCGTCATTTGATCTCAGACCGTTATGGCCCTGAAAATGTTCCTCAAGATGCTCGAAGATTTAAAGCAAAAGCAAAGAACGCTCAAGAAGCCCACGAAGCTGTCAGGCCAACTTCAGTTGTGCGAACACCTGATGAATTAAAAACAGTACTCGATGAAGACCAATTAAAGCTTTATTCACTTATTTGGAAGCGAACAATGGCATGTCAAATGGTGCCAGCTATCTTTGATACGGTTGCAATTGAAATGGCGGCAGGTCCTGTAGATGATGGACATCGCATGAGAGCTAATGGTTCAGTTCTGGTAGAGCCTGGCTTCAGGGCTGTATATCTAGAAGGTAAAGATGATTCTAATGATAATGATGATGATCGCTTACTCCCAGAAATCAGAGAAGGAGACGTCATTCAGCTTGATGAACTCAAAGCAGAACAGCATTTTACTGAACCACCCCCGCGTTTTTCAGAAGCTAGCTTAGTAAAAACTCTTGAGGAATATGGCATTGGCCGTCCATCTACTTACGCTAGCATTATTGAAACATTAAAGAACCGCGAATACGTTGAAATGGATGCTAAACGTTTTTTTCCAACAGATATCGGTCGCATGGTTATAGGCTTTCTCACAGAGCACTTCACACAATATGTTGACTATGATTTTACAGCAAACCTTGAAAATGAACTTGATCTTGTTTCTTTAGGTGAAAAGCAATGGGTGCCATTACTTGAAAAATTTTGGAAACCATTTAATGAACTGTGTGAAGAAAAAGATTCATCGGTTACTCGTGAACAAGTTGCACAAGCAAGAGAATTAGGCACTGATCCAAAGAGTGGTAAACCTGTGACTGTTCGAATGGGTCGTTACGGTCCATTTGTACAGATTGGCACTAAAGATGATGAGGAAAAGCCAAAATTTGCTGGGCTTCGGCCTGGACAGAAAATGGCTGACATTGACATGGCCTCAGCAATGGAGTTATTTAAGTTGCCCAGAAAATTAGGAGAAACTGAGGATGGATTGGCTGTATTAGCTGGTATTGGGCGATTTGGTCCCTTCATACGTTATGGTGATAAATATGTCTCAATGAAAGAAGATGATCCATATCTTGTGGAATTACCTCGCGCATTAGAACTGATTCAAGAAAAAATAATAGCTGACGCTAATCGTTTAATTTTAGAATTTGAAGAACATGGCATTCAGGTTTTGAACGGTCGCTATGGACCTTATATTACAAATAAAGAAAAGAATGCGCGTGTACCCAAAGATCGGGAGCCAAATTCTTTAACACTTGATGAATGTATAGATCTTTTGGCAGCAGCGCCTGTGCGCCGCAAACGCGGTAAGAAGGTCTCTAAGAAAAAAACTTCAAAAAAGAAAGTTTCAAAAAAGAAAGCTACAAAGAAAAAGAAGAGTTAAATCCTCAATGAAAAAAACTGCCATTATTACTGCAGAAATTTTACACAATGGCGGTGTTATTGCATATCCAACAGAAGGCGTTTTTGGGCTTGGATGTTTACCTTCTAAGGAATTAGCAATTAAACGTGTCTTAACAATAAAAAATCGCGATGCATCCAAAGGCTTAATATTAATTGCCAGTGATGCTAAACAATTAGATCCATGGATTAAATTACCAGATAAAACATTTCTTCCAGAACCAATAGAGCAGTACCCTATAACCTGGATAGTTCCTTTTTCAAAAAAAATATCTAAATTAGTAACTGGTAAGAATGAAGGGATTGCAATTAGATTAACAACTAATCCAATAGTGCGATCTATCTGTTCAAGGGTAGAATCAGCTATTATCTCTACTAGTGCAAATTTAAGTGGTCAGCCGGTTGTAACAAACCAAACTGAACTCAAGAAAAAATTTGAAGATTTAGTAGATTTTATTGTCCCTGGTAATTGTGGGCCAGCATCAGGTCCATCTGAAATTCGTAATCTAATGACTGGGCAAATTTTACGAAATGGTAAAAAAATAAATAATGATTGATATAGATTTAGTAAAGAATTATCTACAATTGTTTCAAAATAAAGTTTGTGACTCTTTGGAAATTTTAGATGGAAAGTCTGCTTTCATTAGTGATAATTGGGAGCGAGATGGTGGTGGTGGTGGTGAAAGCCGCATATTAAATAATGGCGCTATTTTTGAAAAAGCTGGGGTAAGCTTATCGCATGTTTTTGGAGAAGAAATGCCATCTAGTGCGACAATTCATCGCCCTGATTTAGCAGGTAAAGCGTTTCAAGCTGTTGGTGTTTCTTTAGTTTTGCACCCCAATAACCCTTATGTGCCAACAACTCATGCCAATTTTAGATTTTTTACTGCTGGCTCAAAAAAACCGATATGGTGGTTTGGTGGAGGTTATGATCTAACACCATATTATCCATTTTATGAGGATGTTAAACATTGGCACAAAGTTGCCAAATCTTCTTGCGATCCTTTTGGTAAGGATTTATATAACCAATATAAAAAATGGTGTGATAACTATTTTTATTTGAAACATCGAAAAGAAACTCGTGGAGTAGGTGGTCTTTTTTTTGATGACCTGAATAAAATGGGTTTTGAAAAAAGTTTTGGTTTTGTAAAATCAGTTGCTAATAGCTTTTTAAAAGCTTATTTGCCAATTGTAAAAAAACGACATAATCATACTTTTGGGGAAGACCAACGAAATTTTCAATTATATCGTCGAGGACGATATGTCGAGTTTAATTTACTATATGATCGCGGGACTCTTTTTGGTTTGCAGTCTGGTGGTCGAACAGAATCTATTCTTATGTCTCTTCCACCCAAAGTAAATTGGCAATATAACTGGCAACCTGAACCAGGCTCTCCAGAACAAGAACTGTATCAGAAGTACCTAAAACCACACGATTGGCTTGATTATAATCAATGATATTTAATGAAGATTAAATCTATATGTTAATTTAAAATGTTTATAATACATTTTATAAATTGTATTCAAAAATATCATTCAACATAAGGAGAATAAAAAATAATTGTTTATTTAATTTTTATTCTATTTAAATATGAGTAGTTCAATTCTTGGAAAATTTCCTGAAATTCGCTTAAGGCGTACTCGACGCACGAAAGGTTTGCGTCGTCTTATTGCTGAAACGAAATTATCTTCTAGTGACCTTATTTATCCAGTTTTTATACTTGAAGGTAAAGATAAGGTTGAGCCTGTAGAATCAATGCCAGGAATAAGTCGCAAGACTATAGACCAATTACTGAAGGAATTAACAAAAGTATCTGATTTGGAAATTCCAGCTATCGCGTTATTTCCAGTAATTAATAATTCAAAAAAAACACCTGATGGTATTGAATGCACCAATCCTAATGGTCTTGTACAAACTACTATTCGCGCCATAAAAAATGAATTTCCGGAATTAATTGTTATCACAGATATAGCGCTTGATCCCTACACAACTCATGGTCAAGATGGAATTATTAACGATTCAAATTATGTATTAAATGATGAAACAATTGAGATGTTAGTTCGTCAAGCATTAAGTCATGCTGCTGCAGGAGCTGACATAATTGCGCCCTCAGATATGATGGATGGACGAATAGGAAAAATTCGCGGTGCACTTGAAGACGCAAATTTTAAAGATGTATTAATTTTATCTTATGCGGCAAAATTTGCCTCTGGTTTTTATGGACCATTTCGTGACGCGGTTGGATCATCTAAAAATCTCGGTGAGGCTGATAAATCAACTTATCAAATAGCTACGTCCAATTCTGATGAGGCATTACGGGAAGTTGGTTTTGACATTCAAGAAGGCGCGGATTTTGTGATGATAAAACCAGCTCTTCCATACCTTGATATTGTCAAACGAGTAAAAGAAACCTACAAGATTCCAACTTTTGCATATCAGGTAAGTGGTGAGTATGCGATGATAAAAGCTGCTGCAAATAATGGATGGCTAAATGAAAAAGATGTAGTACTAGAATCTTTACTTAGTATAAAGCGTTCGGGCGCTAATGGTATTTTTAGTTACTTTGCTCTAGATGCTGCCAAATGGATTAAGGATTGCGAATGATGGTAAAAATTTAAACATGTCTATATCAACTGATAGCTATGGTGTAATGGGATACCCTATTTCACATAGCTATTCTCCAGTAATTCATAATACATTTGCATCACAAACCCAACAAAGTATTGAATACAAGCGCTTAGAGGTATCACCTAATGAGCTTGAATCGGAAATAATAAAATTTCAGAAAAAAGGAGGAAAAGGACTCAATATCACTCTTCCGCATAAAACAGAAGTTTTAAAGCTTGCTGATCAAATAACTGAGAGAGCTTCAATTGGTGGAGCTGCTAACACACTCACTTTTAAAGATGGCCAGATCTTTGCTGACAACACAGACGGTATTGGCTTAATACGAGATCTATCTGTTAATTTAAATATACCTTTAGAAAATAAGAACATTCTGATATTGGGAGCTGGGGGAGCAACTCGTGGTATCGTCTCATTAATTCTTGACATGAAACCCAAATCATTACTGATTGCAAATAGAACTATAAGTAAAGCAGAAATGCTTGCAATTCATTTTTCAAATTTAGGTCCAATTTCTGCATGTCAGTTAAATGAGATACCCGCCTCTAAAAATTATGATCTTATTGTTAATGCAACCTCAGCCGGTATTAAAGGTGAAAAGACTTTTTATCCTACAGGTATCATTTCTAATAAAACTTATTGTTATGATTTATCCTATAGCCTTAAACCAACACCATTTAATAAATGGGCTCTTAATTCAGGTGCATATCAATCTTTCATGGGTTGGGGGATGCTAGTTGAGCAAGCAGCTGAATCATTCAGCCTTTGGCGTGGTGTCAGACCAAATACAGGGCCGGTACTAAAACAGCTTATCACTAGCGCATAGTTACAATTTCTTCTGAATTTGATGGGTGTATTGCTATTGTATCGTCAAAATCTTTCTTTGTAGCACCCATGCGTATGGCAACAGCAAAACCTTGAAGCATCTCATCAGCGCCATTTCCGAAAATATGCAGCCCAACAATGCGTTCATCTTTACCTACAGTAATAAGCTTCATAGAAGATGATTTTTTATCTTCACTTAGTGCATAAAACATGGGAGTAAATTTACTAATGTAAATCTTTATATTATCTCCGTACTGCATTCGGGCCTCATCTTCGGTCATACCGACCGTGCCTATCGTAGGATGACTAAAAATTACTGTTGGAATCAAACTGTAATCAAGGTAACGATCAGCCATACCGCCATATAAACGATCAGCAAGACATCGGCCTGCTGCAATTGCAACTGGAGTCAACGCAGCTCTTCCAGTCACATCACCCAATGCAAAAATATTTTTTATATTTGTTGATTGCATTTTATCAGTCTCAATAAATCCGTATTGATCTTTATTGACGCCAGCTTTATGAAGATCTAATGAAGCTGTATTAGGCGTTCTTCCAATAGCCCACAATATAGTTTCAGTAGGACCAAGATTTCTACCATCCTCTGAAGTCAGGATAAGGCCTTTATCAGTTGAGTAAACTGATTTTGGGATGACAGCTGTCTCTATAGTAATACCTCTTTTCTTCATACTTTCTAAAAGCTCAGTACTTATAATATTATCAAACTTTCTAAGTACACCGTTTTTTCTGACTGCAACTGATGTTTTAGCACCTAAGCTATTGAGTACGCTAGCCAGTTCAACAGCAATATAACCACTGCCAACAATTAATACGCTACTAGGTTTATTGGTCAAAGCAAAAAAATCGTCTGAATGGATACCAAGTGCTGCTCCTGGAATATCAGGTATTGCTGGCTGACCGCCTGTTGCAATTACAATTTGCTCTGCTTGGTAAACTTCATCTTCAACTTTTATGTTATTGGCATCAATAAATTTTGCTTCGCCAATAATATATTTGACACCGCGCTTATTTAAATTGGCCTCATAAATATTATTTAGGCGACTAATGTAGGCATCACGTCGAGACTTAAGTGCTACCCAACTATGATCTTTTGAGGATGTGTTAAAACCATAATCTGCTGCATAATCAATCTGATTTGCATAATTAGCTGCATACCACATTACTTTCTTCGGCACACAGCCAACATTGACACAGGTACCTCCAATTGGGCCTTGCTCGATTATGGCAACACTTACTCCATATTCAGATGCACGCTGAGCATGTGCAAGACCTCCACTACCTCCACCAATTACTAACAGATCATATTTTTTTGGCACTCTTATCTCCAAAATTTTAATTCAGCTAAATCATCAATCGATAAAAATTTATGCTGTGTTAAAATAAAACCTTACAAAGGAAATCAAATTTTTTATGAAAAATCCATTACTAGACATCTCAACACTGCCAAAATTTAATGAAATTAAACCAAATCATGTTTTGCCAGCGATAGAAAAAACAATCTCAAATCATCGTCAGAAACTAAATAACTTACTAAGTGATGATAAAAATCAAGATTTTAATTCTTTAGTCGCACCGATAGAAATCATGGAACATGAACTTAATCGTATTTGGTCACCAGTAAGTCACTTGCAAAGTGTTCTAGGATCAAAAGATTGGCGGCAAGCATATATTAAGGCTCTTCCTCTCCTTACTAAGCATAGCACTGAAACGTCTCAAGATGCGCGACTTCAGCGAGCATATTCAAAAGTTAGCAGCTCACTGAAAAAAGAAATGAATAACTCAGAAAAAAGTGCTGTAGATCAAGCATTAAAGAACTTTCATTTATCGGGTGTAGATTTAGCTAAAAATAAGAAGAATCGTTTTAAAGAAATAATGCAAGAACTTGCTGCAGTTCAAGCCAGCTTTGAACATAATGTTCAAGATTCTTCCGATGCTTGGTCTCTTAATATTCAAGACCCTAATGAAATTTTAGGAATACCGCAGCAAACTCTTGAGCGCGCACAAGAAGATGCAAAACAAAAAAAACTTAATGGGTGGGTGTTTAATCTTAATTATCCAACTTATCATGCAATTCTAACTTACGCTGATAATCAAAGTTTAAGAGAGAAATTATATCGCGCGTGGGCTACTCGAGGATCTGATCAAAGTAAAGATCCAAAATGGGATAATAGTGAAAATATTGAAAAAATATTAGCATTAAGGCATGAAACTGCCACTTTGTTAGGTTTCAGTAATTTTGCTGAATATTCTTTAGCAACAAAAATGGCTGAATCCACAGAACAAGTTCTTGAATTTTTATGGGATTTAGCAAATAGATCGGTTGAATATGCCGATAAAGAATTAAAAGCAATACAAAAATTTGCTGCATCAGATCTTCAACCTTGGGATGTAGCTTATTGGCTGGAAAAATACAAAGAAGCGCATTTCTCTTTTTCTAATGAAGAAATGCGTCGATATTTTCCAGCAAAAAAAACTGTCAATGGATTATTTGAATTAGCAACGAAACTATTTGGGGTATCTTTAGAGCAAAAAAAGGATATTCCTATTTGGCATGAAGATGTTTGTTATTTTGAACTTAAAAATTTTACTGGTGAAGTAATTGGTGGATTTTATACGGATTTATATGCTCGCAATGGAAAAAGAAGTGGTGCATGGATCTCTGAGTGCATTAATCGACAAAAACTTAATGGTAAAAAAGAAATACCAGTTGGATTCTTAGTCTGCAATTTTCCGCCTTGTGATGAATCAGGTTTATCACTTCTTACTCATGATGATATTTTGACTTTATTCCATGAGTTTGGGCATATGCTGCATCATCTGTTAACACGAATTGACATCCCCAGTATTTCTGGAATCAATGGTGTGCCCTGGGATGCAGTTGAATTGCCAAGTCAATTTATGGAAAATTTTGCATGGAACTATGAGGTTTTAAAAAATTGTTCATCTCACATTCATACAGGTGATTATTTACCTCAAGATTTATTCAATAAATTAGAGAAGAGTCGAAATGTTGGCTCTGGACTAGCTATGTTGCGGCAATTAGAATTCGCAATATTTGATTTTTCACTGCATACTGAATTTAAACCTGAGGCACCAATTTCAGTTCTTAACTTAATAAAAAAAATTAGAAAAAAAATATCATTAATAAAGCACCCAGATTACAATCGTTTTCCACATGCATTTACACATATATTTTCTGGGGGCTATGCTGCAGGTTATTACAGTTATAAATGGGCAGAAGTGCTTGCTGCAGACGCATTTTCAGCATTTGAAGAGACCGGTATATTTAATGAGGAAACTGCCAAACGTTTTCGTACTGAGATTCTTGAGGTTGGAGGCAGTAAAGACATAATGGAAGCTTATGTCTCCTTTAAAGGTCGAAAACCAACAACGAATGCCTTGCTACGTCAAAATGGAATTCTAACTAAGTGAAAATTGCAACCTGGAATGTCAACTCTATGAATGTTCGACAAAGCCATGTTATTGAATGGCTAGAAAACCATAAACCAGATGTTTTAGTTTTACAGGAAATCAAACAACTAACTGAAAAATTTCCAACTGAAGATTTAAAGTCAATTGGTTATTCTTCATTGGCCAGCGGACAAAAAACATACAATGGTGTAGCTGTCATTAGTAAAACAAGTATTAGCAACACAATCACAGATTTTTCTGACTTTGAGGATCCTCAAAGAAGAATTCTTGCAGTAACTATTAATAAAGTTCGAGTAATCAATCTATACGTGCCAAATGGCTCTGAAGTTGGTTCAGAAAAATATGATTACAAACTTAGCTGGCTCGCAGCTTTGATAAATTTTTTGAAAATTGAGATAAAAAACTATAAAAAAATAGTAATTCTGGGTGATTTTAATATTGCACCTACTAGTGCTGATGTACATGACCCAGATCAATGGGGTGAAAAGATTTTATGCAGCCCTTTAGAGAGAGGAGCTCTCTCTGATATATTAAAGTTGGGTTTTACTGATATATTTAGGAAGTTTGAACAGCCAGAGAAAGCCTTTAGTTGGTGGGATTATCGAGCTGCAGGATTCCGACGTAATGCAGGCCTTAGGATTGATTTAATTTTAACGTCTGAAACGATGACTAGACTATGCACTGCAAGCTATATTGATAAAGAACCAAGAACATGGGAACGACCTTCAGAT
The DNA here is from genome assembly GCA_002685275.1 of Gammaproteobacteria bacterium. Next base: position 13,727 of record NYWX01000042.1, on the reverse strand, counting down.
CATACACCTGTTATAGCTGAATTTGATTTATAATGTATTTTAAAAAAAGTAAGCTTGTTTATTTTCTGCGAAATCTTAGAGCGTTGTACTCTGCTCTATTTAGTTTTCGTTTAGAAAAAAAAGCAGCGATTGATATGGCTAGTACAGCATAAAATATATCAGCCACATTTAAAAATTCATCAAAAAAAACAAGCCATGTCATGCTTGTTACTGATAATAAAATATCGAGTACTTCGGTCTTTAATTTTTCTGCAGTCACAGAAGCAACAAGGAGAAAATTAGAGAAAATTGAGCCTATTAAAGTCAGTATCATTGCGACTACTGGAAAACGCCAATCTATTCCACGACCGGATATTCTAATAACATGTCCAAGTAAATACCCCAAAATAATAGTCAGCCAAGGAAAGATTCGGCCAGTTAACTTAGAAAGTGAAACCCAAAAAAAACTGAATAAGATTATTGTTATAAGGCTTGCCATAAAAGCAAAGCTGATTGATTGTGCTTTAATCAATGAGGAAACATCAACAGATGCTATATCCTCGGGGTTAATGCTTTCATGTTTTTTTCTTAACCGAAGAGGTTGCTCACTCATTTTCTTAATTATTCAAAATTTTTTAAATTTGAAAAGATAAGTTCAAACTAGACCAGCATTTCTTAGTGGCAATTCACGAATTCGCTTTCCAGATGCAGCAAAATAGGCATTGACTATTGCAGGAGCCACAGGTGGAACACCTGGTTCACCTACACCTCCTGGAGCTTCATCTGACTCTATAATATAAGTGTGAATCTCATCAGGCCCTTCATTCATTCGTGCCATCGGATAAGAATCAAAGTTTCCTTCTAAAATGGCACCATTTTTCGCGGTTAGTTCCCCATGAAGGGCAAGACTCATTCCAAAAATTCCCGCTCCTTCGAGCTGAGAATGAACGCGATCAGTATTTATAACAACACCTGCATCAATAGCCATCCAAAGCTTGTGAACAATCAAAGCTCCTTTGTTATTTACGCTTACTTCAGCTACTGCACCCACATAGGAAACAAAAGAACGATGCACCGCTATGCCTAACCCATGGCCATCAGGTAATTTACGCCCCCATTCGGCCATTTCTGCAACTTTTTCTGCAACTCTACTAAGACGACCGGTATCAATAGGATGCTCAGAAAGATCGTGTCCATAATTTGAGTATTTTTCATTATCACTCAAATCAATTTTACGTGCAGGACCTATCATTTCAAGAAGATGTACTTTTGGATCTAAGCCCTTTACATAAGCAAGTTCATCAACAAAACCGCAAGCTCCAAAAGCATGAAATACATTGCAAACTGATCGAAGCCATCCGATCCTAAGGTGAGCTTTAGCTTCACAAGTTTCGATTCTCATATTTGGTACATTCCATGGAGCATCGAGGATACCAAGATCAAGCTCGAATCCACTTGGGCCGTTAACATTTGGTGCAAAAGTAGAAAATATTGAGGGAAAACTACTGCGATGAAGCCAGCTTTGAGTTGTGCCATCCTCGCCAATTCCTGCACGAAAGTATTGTGCAGCTACAGAATGAAAGTAACCATGACGAATATCGTCCTCTCGTGACCATGCAACCATTACAGGTTGTCTAATTTCTCGAGCAAGCCAAGCAGCTTCTGCTACAAAATCAGGTTTTGATTTTCGCCCAAATCCACCGCCAAGCAAAGTTACATTCATTTTAATTTTTTCTTTATCAATTCCTAATGTTGAAGCGACAGTAGCACGAGCTGTTTGCGGATCTTGTGATGACGCCCAAACTTCGCAAGTACCATCCTCATTAAATACAGCTGCCGCTGCTGGTGGTTCCATTGGGGCATGAGCTAAATAAGGCGTGTAATAAAGTGCCTCGTGCTGGCTTTGGGCTTTAATATCAGCATCACCGCGCTTTAATACAGTAGTGCCTGGCGCGGAAGCTGAAGCAATAAGCTTTTCTTTATAGCTTACACTTTCGTGCTCTTCGTTTTCACCAAAATTCCATTTTATTTTAAGGGCTTTACGGCCCTCAAATGCCGACCAAGTATTTGTTGCTACGACAGCAATACCTCCCTTAATATTAAAAAGAGGTGGAGAAGTAGGATTTGGCATCTTTATAACACTAACGACTCCGGTTACCGCTTTTGTAGCTTTATCATCAAAAGACTTTACGGTACCGCCGACTACAGGGCATCGCTCAATTGAAACATACAGCATGTTTGGTAAAACTGTATCTACTCCATATTTTGCTTGCCCTGTTGTAAATGCCCTTCCATCAATCGTATCCACAGCTTTGCCTATGTAACGATAATCTTCAGGGGATTTAAATGTAGCTTTCTTTGGTTGAGGCAAACCAGCAGCTATATCAACAAGTTCTCCATAACCCACTGATTTATTAGTATTTAAGTGATGAACTGCATGTTCTCGTGTAATACACTCTTTCTCAGGGACTGACCACATCACCGATGCTGCTGCAATCATCATATCGCGGGCGGTGGCGCCTGCATTTCTTAATAAATCAAAATGTTTTCGGATACTTGTTGACCCGTCAGTATTTTGATCTCCATATAGCTCATGACCAATGGCCTGAATAACTTTAATTTTATCCCAATCAGCATCTAATTCATCAGCAACAATTTGAGGTAATGAAGTCCGAATGCCTTGCCCCATCTCAGAACGGTGACACATAATTTCAACAATTCCATCATCTCTAATATTTACATATACATTTGGTGATACATTTTTGTTGGCTTTATCGGCTAAACCAAAAGGAATTGTATTTGTCTCGCAAGCAGATGAGAATGTTAAAGCAAAAACAAGGCCGCCACTCATCTGACCTGTATTTTTCAAAAATTCTCTGCGAGTTATTTTACGAAGTTCACTCATGATCTTTTTGCAGCAAGATGTATTGCTTTTCGAATTCTCGTATAAGTGCCACATCTGCAAATATTTCCACTCATTGCTTCATCAATATCCGCATCAGTAGGGTTAGGAATACGATTTAGAAGACTTACTGCACTCATTATCTGTCCGGACTGACAATATCCACATTGAGCAACGTTTAGCTCACGCCATGCAATCTGTACTGGATGATTACCATCTTCTGTAAGACCTTCAATGGTTGTTATTTTAGAATTTTTAACTGCTGAGATGGGTAGCAAACAAGAACGCATTGGTTGACCGTCAACATGAACCGTACATGCTCCACAAAGAGCTTTACCACAACCATATTTCGTACCAGTTAATCCAGCAATTTCACGAATTGCCCATAACAATGGCATAGCAGGATCAACATCTAGGCTTACTTTTTCACCATTTAGATTAATATCAACAGGCATGATTAGGTTCCATATTGGATACTTAGGTTTTCAATCATAACTCAGTATCGGCTAAATGGAAGATATAAATTGATACTTTAGATAAAATTTAAAGTTTTATTCAAAAAATAAAAAATTATCAGTACCTGGTAAAAACAAGTAAAATGACAATCTAAACCACAACACCTTAAAAGGATTGAAATGTTATCTTTAAATCGATTATGTATATCTGATGCAGAATTACTAATTAAAGGGGCAAGAACAAAAGCAGCTGAGATTAAAATTCCAATGTGTATTTCTGTAGTTGATGAATCTGGAAATTTAATTGCTTTTGAACGAATGGATGGAGGAAAGATAACCAGCATCACAATTTCTCAGGATAAAGCCTTTACAGCTGCTGCTGCACGAAAAGCAACTCATGAATATAATGCGGCTTGCGTTCCAGGTAATTTAGTTTTTGGTATTCATACAGCATTAGATGGAAGATTAAGTGTTGTTGGTGGAGGGTTACCTGTGATTGTAGATGGTGATGTTGTTGGTGGAATCGGTTTGAGCTCTGGCACTCCCGATCAGGATATGGATTGCGCACAAGCAGGCATAAATTATTTTATGAAAAAAAGAAATATTTAAAGAATTTTTACACTATTTACAACTATAAAAAGGAAGAAAATGCATGTCGAGGTCATTAAAAAATTGTCATAACGTTTCAGACTTTAGAGATCTAGCTAAACGTAAATTACCGAGTCCAATTTTTCATTATATCGATGGAGCGGCTGACGATGAAGTTACTTATCGTAGAAATACCTCAGCATTTGATGATTATTACTTAGTGCCCAACGTTCTTGCTGGTGTCGAAGATGTTGACATGTCGGTTGAAGTTATGGGTTTTAAGATAGGTTTACCAATTTTTTGTTCCCCCACTGCATTACAACGTCTATTTCATTATGAAGGTGAAAGAGGAGTAGCATTAGCTGCGCAAAAATATAATACATTATTTGGTGTGTCATCACTTACAACAGTAGGCTTGAAAGAAATTGATGACTTGATTACAACACCAAAAATGTTTCAGTTTTATTTTCATAAAGATCGAGGCCTAAATAGTTCGATGCTTGAAGCTGCAAAATTAGCTAATTTTAATATCTTAACACTGACAGTTGACACTATTACCGGTGGAAATCGTGAAAGAGACCTTAGAACAGGATTTACAAGTCCACCAAAATTAACACCAAAGAGCCTTTTGCAATTTGCAATAAAGCCTATGTGGGGTTTGAACTATGTTTTTCGAGATAAGTTTGAACTTGCTCAACTAAAAGGCCATGTTAAAGAAGGTTCTAATATTGCTATATCTGTAGGTGATTATTTTTCATCTATGCTTGATCAAAATATGAGCTGGGATGATGTAGCGAAACTTCAGCAAGATTGGGGTGGAAAATTTTGTTTAAAAGGAATAATGAGTCCTCAAGATGCAAAACATGCTGTGGAGATAGGCGCAGATGCGATTATGATTTCAAACCATGGTGGACGACAACTCGATGGTAGCAGAAGCCCTTTTGACCAACTTGAAGAAATTGTACAAACAGTAGGGGGCAAAATAGAAATTATTCTTGATGGTGGAATCCGAAGGGGAACTCACATTTTAAAAGCAATGGCACTTGGAGCCACGGCCTGCTCAGGAGGTCGAATGTACCTTTATGCTTTGGCAGCAGCAGGTAGGAATGGAGTGGATAAAGCGTTAGGGAATATTCAATCAGAGATAGAGCGTGATATGAAATTAATGGGTATTAGTAGTTTAAAGGAATTAAACCCAAGCATGATTAGAAAATGCTAGTTTCTTTTCAGGATTGCTATCAACTCTTCAATTTTTTTGTCTGCACTTCCCGGCTCAGAAAAAGAATCGTGCACACAGTTTGACAAATGAGCTTCCAGAATATTATTTTCAACGGAAGTTAATGCATTTTTCGCAGCTTTAGTTTGATTTAGAATATCAATGCAATACTGGCCAGATTCAATCATTCTTATGATGCCATTAATTTGACCTTCTATCCGCCTCAATGAAGCAATTCTTTTTTTATGGCATGGATTATTCATTAACTTATTTTAACAGAAAAAAAACTTTTTTACCCCTATGGGGTATTCCAAAAAAAAAATTAATACTTATAATTCTCGAGCTTCAATTATGAGGAATTTTAATGAAATATTTTCCAATTTTCCTGTTATTTTTTACATGTAGCGTAATTGCCGATAGTGATACTAAATCTAGGGCGATCGATCATGCTCCTATAGGAGTATCAGCCGACCATTACCATAAAAAGAATGAATCAATGATTTCAATTAGGCATGGTTATATGAAAATGAGTGAAAATATATTTAATGGCTCTAATATTTCATCTAACGATATACTAATGATGCCTAATCCACTTGGAAATATGCCTGCCAATCTATCAGTAGTTCCTACTGACATGTCTATGCAAATGTCAATGATAGGTGGAATGTATGCACCCTCTGACAAAATTACTCTAATGATCATGGGTATGTTTGTTTCTAAAAGTATGAACCTAAACTCTTATCAGGCTATGATGAATAGAGATTTGTTAGGCAACTTTAATAGTTCCACTAAAGGAATTTCAGATGTATCTATAGGTGCATTAATAAGATTAAGAGAGGACGAGTCCTCAAGATTACATGCCGACATCTCGCTCCAAAAATCAATTGGAAACAATAAGGAAAAAGGAATTGTTTTAACGCCAATGAACAGTAGTGTCGAGATGACTCTTCCTTATGGTATGCAATTAGGTGATAAATCCTTAAGAATAGGCTTGGGTTTAACGCACCTTAAAAAAATAAATCAGAAATTTAGATGGGGAAATCAGGTAAGAACGAAGTTTATTTTATCCAAAGATAATTGGAATTATGGCAACCAAACAGAGTTAAATTCATGGTTTCAGTATGAAATGAATCAAATGTTTTCTGTATCTACAAGATTAAAATGGATTCAACAAAATAAAATTTCTGGCAGTGATTCTAATATTTCTGCGCCCGTTCAAACTGCCAACCCAAAAAATTATGGTGGTAAAGAGCTACTAATAGGATTTGGAGCAAACTACTTAACTCATTTGCTTCCAGGCAAAAAAGATCGTCTTGGTTTTGAGGTTTTAATACCTATAAATCAACAAAAAAATAATTTACAAATGAAATCGAGCTATCAAATAATAGTCGGATATCAAAAAAGCTTTTAATTTGATTTATAAAAATTAGGTGAAATAAGATTCTAATGATTATTAATTTATATGCTCTATGATGACATCATCAATGTCATTCGTTACTACCTTATTGCCATCTGCATATTCATAAGAAAGATTAAATAACTTAGGCCATAGCTGCTATCCATTAAATCCTTTGTAGACATTGATTTCATTAGATTTTCTCATAACTTTTTCCAATGAGGATTTGGCTTCTTGTCCATATCCACTGCAGGGCTAATTGAAGTAACCCCCTTGAGGGCTTTGAATATTTGAATTATTTATATGTCCATCCAAAAATATAATTTTCGTTATTTGCATAACTGTCAAAAAAAATATAAGGAATGCCATAAAAATGATCTTAAAAGAGGAGAATGATCCTTGATGTAAAAAATAATAAGCTTAACCTCTAAAGACATTCACTAAAGTAACACCAATAACGATTAAGAATAAGCCTAGTACTATTTGCCAATTTAATGCCTGCTTATAAAAAAATAAACTCAATATAGCTATAGAAAAAACCCCAAGACCAGACCAAGATGCATATATAATCGCTAACGGTAATTGTTGAGAAATATGGGCCAAAAGATAAAATGAAATACCATATGAAAATACAATAATAATGCTGGGTAATAATTTAGTGAAGTTTAATGATATTGGCAGAAGCATGGTGCCAAGCACTTCAAAAACAATTGCAATAAATAATGTAAAGTAAGTATTAATTTAAAATTTCTCTTAGCAAATTTATCTTTCAAAAAATAAAGTTTGTAATTATTTTTTATAATTCATGATGGCAGCAGTATTTTAATTTTTTACACGTTTGGTAATTTTTAAAATGCGAAAATATAACTAATGCAGATCCAAAAAAAGTAAGCCCTTTCTCTCCAAAATCACCAAAAATTATTTCACCAAAAGCAATTGCCGCAACCAATGAAAATATCCCCATAGAACCTAAATAAACAGATAATATTTTTTTATGGTTTTTATAACCAATACACAAAGCAAAGATACTTATTGGTATTGCTATGACTAATATTAATTTGTGTATAAGTTCGTTCTCAATAGTTAACGATATAAAACCCGATGTTAAAATCAAAAAAGATGGTGCAAACAAACAAACCACCAAACAAATCAATGACATGCCCATGGCAAATTTGTCTGTCAAAATTTGTTTTTTATGATTCTTGTCCAAATTTATTTTCATATTAATTCATGAACTAAGTTGAGGGTTATTATTTCGAATTTATTTTATAATATCAGATATAGCATCTGACCAGCTGTCAGAATAATTTAATGACTCTACATAATCTAATTTCTTTCCACCTGCTTCAAAGAATAATTCTTTGTATTCGTCTCCTATTTCAATGATAGTTTCCAAACAATCAGCAGTGAATGCGGGTGAGAAGACGAGAATATTTTTATTATTTTCTTCTGGCATTGATTCAAGAACTTTATCCGTGAATGGTGTTAGCCACTTATTAGTTAGTCTTGATTGAAACGTAACAATATACTGCTCAGAAGAAAGCCCTAAGCGATTAGCTAAAATCTTAGTTGTTTCATAAACTGTTGCTTTATAGCAGAATTTATTTTTTTCAGTTATTTTAGTTTCACAATCGTGGTCACTACAAACTGAATTTTCATAGACATTATCAACATGGCTATTTGGTACGCCGTGATAACTAAAAATAATTTTATCATAAGTATCTATATCAAATTTATTTGCTTTCTCAACCCATGCATCTATAAATTTTTCATTATCATAAAATTGACTGATAAATTTAATTTTAGGCACTACCCATTTTTTTGAAATAATTCTTGAAACTTCTTCATAAACAGAACCCGTGGTCGCAGCAGCATAATGTGGAAAGAGGGGCAGTATTATTATTTCGTCAGGATTTTTAGATAACATTTTATTTAATGTATCTTTTATAGATGGGTTCTGATAACGCATGGCAAACTGAACGTCATACTCTGGGAGCTTCTCTTTCAGTTTTTCAGTTAATTTGATTGTATTATGTAACAATGGTGATCCTGTATCTTTATCCCATACTTGCTGATATATTTTTGAGGATGAAAACGACCTTAGAGGAACAATAATAAAGGTAACAAGAATAAATCTTAATATTGGATTAATATTGATTACTCGTCCATCCATCAAAAACTGTCTTAAATATCTAAAAACACTGAAATATGTGGGCTTGTTTGGTGTTCCTAGATTAATTATTAATAATGATTTCTTCATGTTAAATTTGATCTTTTGTTATCTAATTTTGTATTATAATTTAAATTTACTAATTCCTTAATTATATATATCTATAATTTTAAAATATCTAAAAATTATAAGTTTATTCTTTTTAGATCTAAAAATTATTTGATTTTTTTCTAAAATTCGCTAATAATAATTGTAAATCGTAATTTGATCCTATTGCCGCGATTTAAAATAAAGTGCTAAAACGGAAATTTTGCTCCTAGGGTCCAACTTAATCAGAGGATTTTAGGAGAAATTATGAAATTCTATGTAAATGCGCGATATCTTATCGTGCCCATCATGTCAATCGTTGTTATTTTAAGTATCTTTATCGGTGGTGCTTATGCATGGGTTGGTGTAGTTCTGTTCGGTTTGAATATCATTATAGATACTCTTACAAAGAATATTCATTTACCCGCAGACTTTGATAATCAAGGTGAATCTTACGGCAATAAGGTTTTTCAATATGGCGTGATGTATCTAATGCTACCAGTGTTTATAACACTTCAAGTAGTTTTAGCTTATCGAATATTCGAATTCACTGCATCTACACCAATTCAGTTCAATCAAATTTATGATTTTAGCTATCAGTCAGGTATAACCGGTTTTAATTTGATAGGCGCAACTTTATCAAGCGGTTTATGGGCTGGATTAGGTATTATTTATGGTCATGAGCTATCTCACAACAAAAAAGAGGGATTTTTCATCTCTAGATTAATTATGGCTTTGAGCGGTGCATCACATTTCACATATGCTCATGTTTACAATCATCATTTAGATTTAGGTAGTGAAGACGATGCAGCAACAGCACCAAGAGGTCGTAATATTTATGCCCATGCCTGGTTATCTCATATGGGTCAGTCGAGATATTCATATAATTTAGAAAAAAACCGTTTAACTAAGCAAGGTAAATCTTCTTTAAGCATTGATAATCGATGGATTCTTGGATATCTCTATAGTTTGCCTTCAATAACACTATTTGTATGGGCAGGTGGATTAGTAGGGGTGACTGCTTTATTTATTGTTTGGGTTATCTCTAACTTCCTACTCGAAGCCCTCAATTTTATGGGTCACTATGGACTAATTCGCACCAGCGATGGTTCTGTAGAACACCGGCACTCTTGGGATAATGATTCAATTTTTACCAGCTGGTTTTTCATAGAAATTGGAAGACAGTGTGATCATCACGTAAGAGGTGAAACCTATTTTTGGGAGCTTGATGATGTAGAAGGCCCAAATTATGGAATAGGATATTTTTCATTATTTGTTATTACTCTTTTTCCTGGTTTATTCAGAAATTATGTAAAAAAACATATAGATAACTGGGATCAAAAATTTGCCACAGCAGATGAATTAAAAATTGCCGCCAAATTCTCAAGTTAATGATTAATTAAAATTTAAGAGAATAAAAATGTTTAGATTTTTTAAATCCACTCAAAAGAATTACAAAATTAAATTAATTAATAGTGATTCAGAATTTATAGCAGAGAAAGGGATGTCTCTTTTAAATTCAGCATTATTGTCAGGATTTAAATGGCCACATAGATGTAAAGTTGGTAGCTGTGGAACATGTAAATGTCAACTTGTAAAAGGAAAAATTAAGGCTCAAATTGACTTTAGTTATGCGTTGGATGGGCCTGAGATTCAGCAAGGTTATGTGCTTGCATGTCAAACTATGCCAAAGTCTGATCTTGTAGTTAAACTTAATTCAAAAAAATAAATATTAATGGGATAAAAATGAATACATTAAAAGCAATTACTTCGATGTCTATTTGGACTATAGCCATTTTTACTGGTCTTTACTTAGTTGATGCTCATAAGAATTATCAAGATATTTTTTGGGCAACAACAATCGGTTTAACTCTGCTGGTAGCACACGTAGTAAATATGATAATTTATTTCAAGATTACCGGTGATCAACCCTACAAATGGTTTCAGAAAAGCTAGTTACTTTAATTCGCTGCAACACACCGAAATAAGGAGACACATCTCCATGCGCAATCAGTACTAATAATTTTTAAATCTTTTTTCTTAGTAAGACAATATTTTTCTGCGCCAGCTAAAGCTTTATCTTTTCGTGCGGGGACATATTCTGTCGAAAAAACATTTTCTGAGTTAGAAGGTTGTATATTTCCTGTGCATGATGTCAACAAAAGAACACATATTAGTATTAATAATTTATGAAACATTTTGAGTCTTAAACTATAAATTTATTATTTTTAAAAAAATTTTTTAAGGACCTTCTTTCCATTTTATACTACAACCCATAGAAGGATGTTGGTCTGTTGAGATAAGTTTTCCTTCTAGAAGATTAGTAATGGCATTTCTTAAGTCTTTTCCATCAGGGATGTTTTTTGAACTTGGTGAAGTCTCATCAAATCGACCGCGATAAACTAGTTTTTCATTTGCATTAAATAAATAGAATTCAGGTGTGCATTCTGCTTTATATCTTTTTGCAACTGATTGCGATTCATCAAATAAATAGGGAAATGTGAGCCCCAGTTTATCCCATAATAAACTCATTTTATCGGGGTGATCTTGAGGATAATTTTTAATATCATTTGAACTTATTGCAATTAAATTTATTTTTTTACCAAAATCATTTTCTAAACTTTGTATTTGTTGGTGATAATGAATTACATAAGGACAATGATTGCATATAAACATTAGTACCGATGGTTTGGACTTATCTAAACTCTCGGAAGAAAAATAATTGCCTGTAACTGAATTGAATAAATTAAAACTAATTATATTTGTTTCAAGCTCAAGCATAGTTGAATATTTAAGTGCCATTTTCTTTCTTTAAATTATTTAAAATTAATCAAATTATAATATCTAAATTAATAAATTATTTCTTAAATTTAGCGGCTTCTTCTGAGCCACCAGTTGAAGTGCCTTTTGTGTATGAGTGAGCGCCCATACCAGCTAAATCACCATTTTTAACAATTAAATATTCATTTCTTATGTCTTCTCCATCCAGAAAACATTCCAAAATTTCTCTAACGCCATCGGCATATCTTGCTTGAGCTGATAAAGACGTTCCAGATGTATGTGGAGTCATGCCATGATGCGGCATTTTCCTCCAAATATGATCATTTGGTGCAGGTTGTGGAAACCATACATCTCCTGCGTATCCACTTAATTGGCCTGATTCAAGAGCTTTTGCAATTGCATCTTTATCACAAATTTTTCCTCTAGCAGTGTTGATAATATAAGCCCCAGGCTTACATTTATTAATTAATTCATCATCAAATAAATGTTCCGTTTCAGGATGAAGAGGGCAACTTATATTTATAACATCGCAAACTTTTACAAGTGATTCAACTGACTCATGGTACGTTAGGTTTAATTCTTTTTCTTGATCTTGGCTTAATCTATGTTTGTCAAAATAATGTAAATTAACATCAAAAGGATGCATTTTTCTCAACATATCATATCCAATACGACCAGCAGCAATTGTTCCAATATGCATACCTTCAACATCATAAGATCTCTTAACAGCGTCAGCTATATGCCAACCCCCCTCATTCACAATTCGATACTGATTATGATAATCCCTAACTAAAGATAAGATCATCATCACGATGTGTTCAGCAACTGACCTTGAATTACAGTAGGTAACTTCGACAACATCCACTTTATTATCCATGGCAGCTTGTAAATCAACATGATCTGATCCAATACCAGCTGTTATAGCCATTTTCAAATTTGGGGCACTTTCCATTCTTTTTCTTGTTAAATAGTATGGCCAAAAAGGCTGAGATATAACGACGTCAGCATCAATAAGTTCTTTATCTGCAACACATCCTTCTGCATCTTTATCAGATGTTACAATTAATGTATGACCTCTTTCTTCTAGAAACTTTCTTAATCCAAGTTCCCCAGATACGCACCCAAGTAGTTCGCCTGGTATAAAATCCCTTCCCTTCGGACTTGGTAAAGTCATTCCATCAGGATATTTATCAAGCTGAGGAAGCTCTTTAACAGGATAGCTTGATGGCATGCCTTGCTGAGGATCATCATATAATATGCAGAGTATTTTCATTTTTTTCTCTTATTTAAGGATAATTTTTTTAAAAATAATTTTAAAATTAATACTTTAAATTTATAAATTGTCATTCCGTAAAGAACACAGATGAGTAACAATGGCATAGTCACCTTTTTACCGCAAGCAGTACTCGAAATTTTTTATACCATTCCTTTTTATGAACCTATGGCCTGATTTATTAAAAGTATACTTAATAAATTACATAATAAATTTAAAATTATCTAATTATTTAGTAATCTAACTATAGATATAAAGATTTATTTTCTTTAATTAATTTTGCACGATTTAATTAGGAGTAAACAATGTATAAATTTCTTATAATTTTTTTGCCAATAATAGCACTTGCTGAAAATACTGATGATCAGAGAGTATCTGATATGGACGTTCAAGATTTTAAAAAATTAGTAAGAGTAATAATTCAAGAAACTCTATCCTTTTGTACAGTTACAGGAAAGATGGAAGGTAGAGCTAAAATGAATTTAGCGGTTAAAGGTGAGGTATTAGCAAAATTAGAATGTAATTTTGAAGATCTCGAAAATACAGTGGTTACAGAAAAATAAAAATAGAGCAATTTACATATAATTATTTATGAATGTAAAACTCTGATTTACAGAATGCAGAATATTTTATTCATTTCCATCACTAATAACCATGGAAATAATTTCTCCATTATCAAATTCATAAGATATCTTATTAGGATTACAACATATAAAACAATCATAAATATCTGTATCATGACCTGAAAAGTTTTCATGAATTTCCAGGTTAATGTCAAATTGCTCAAAACAAAAATAGCAAGTAATAACTAATGCTTTATTTGTAGTCATATTTTACTCTCAAAATAATCTGTTAAAAGATCGTAATTACTGTATTTTCT